>NZ_JBTLQH010000006.1:0-235053 GCF_054461575.1 Flavitalea flava | reverse complement strand
CTTTGTTTGTCATATTTCTTTACCAGCGCATCAGCCTCTTTAATGATCTCTTTTTTCTGGTTGATGAACTCCTGGATGCCATTGATCTCCTCTTCCACACGGGTCTGACGGGAATGTAATCCCTGGATTTCGTCTTCAAGGTCACTTACCTCCATCGGCAGTTCACCTTTCAGGATCTTATACTCGTCTAACTTTGATTCAATTTTTTGGAGGGTCACCAGTGACGTGAGCTTTTCCTCAACAGAGAATTCTTTTACGTTCGACATAGTTTATTTTTATATTAATCCGTTCCTGGCTTTTATTAAAGGTTGCCCGGAACGGATTAGCTCTTTAATTATGGGCCTTCAGCCGAAGCACCTTCGGCGCTTCCAAAATAGTTAACCGGATTTGTTATTGTCTCCGATTTAAGGATGGCAAAGGTAGGGGATTTTTCCCGCAAATGACCAGGGAATTTCTCGTGTAACAGGTCAAACAGCAGGTCCACCGTGAATTGTTCGCTTTCATAATGGCCAATATCTGCTATAACCAGCCTGTCATTGGCATCAAAAAACTCATGGTATTTGACGTCGGAAGTAATATAAAAGTCGGCCTCAGCAGCTAATGCATTGGAAATGAGGAAGCTACCAGCTCCTCCGCAAAGGGCCACCTTTTTCACCGGACGACCGTTCAGCCGGGTGTGCCGGATAACCGGCACCCGGAAAGACTCCCTGATTATGGCCAGAAAGGCCTCTTCTCCGGTCTCCTCCGACAATTCCCCGATCAATCCTGCCCCTACCCGGGGATGGGAATTAGCCAGATTTATAAGGTCATAGGCAACTTCTTCATACGGATGTGCTTTGAGCATTTCTGCTACTACTCCCCGGCTTTTGAAGGATGGCAGGATGACTTCTACCCGAACCTCCTTTTCATGATGGCGGAGACCAGGTTCGCCTGCAAAAGGATGGGTTTGATCATCTCCCCTGAATGTCCCTGTACCCTCTGCCGAAAAGCTGCATTCGCTGTAATTCCCGATCTGACCCGCTCCTGCTCCGAATAAGGCATTTCGGACCGCTTCCAGGTGGGTGGCCGGTACATAACAGACCAGCTTCTGCAAAATGGCTTCCCTGGATGACAAAGGCCTGGTATTCACCAATCCCAACCGTTCCGCCATTCTTCCATTCACTCCGATGGGAAAAGTATGGTCGAGATTAGTATGTATGGCAAAGATGGCAATATCGTTTTTGATAGCGGTAATAACCGTTTTCTCCACATAGTTTCGGCCGGTGATTTTTTTTAACCCGCCAAAGATGATCGGATGATGGGCAACGACCAGATTGCAATGCCGGGCAATGGCCTCCTTTATCACTGCTTCCGTTGCGTCCAGGGTGACCAGTATCCCGGTACATTCCCAGCTTCCGCTCCCTGTCAGAAGACCCGCATTGTCATAACTTTCCTGGTAAGCGGGAGGAGCAATGGATTCAAGATGCGAAAGGACAGCGGAAATCTGCATAATTCAAATGATTACTGAAGGATTTTTTCTACATGGCTCAGTTTACCTTCCTCATTAACTCCTTCAATGACAATCCTTATTTTTTTGGTAATATCATTGTTATAGAATTGAATATTCACTTTTTTATTATCCTTATCCGTTAGTACATAAGGCTTCCAGTACAGGGTGGTACGAAGGTCCTCTGCCTCATTCAAAGCGGAGTTTTCAGAATAATCCGGTGAATAAAATTCCTTCATGGAGGAGTAGCCGATCACCTGGGCACGGTCCAGACCTTTGAAGTTGGCATCGGACCTTTTCTGATCCCCTCCTTTTTTCGTATAAACGGCAATGACGCCGCCTGCGCCGCCGCCGAATCCTACGCCCGATCCGGGCCGGAATACTTTAACCATGGCTATATCCGACACCGGCGTGGATTGAAGCTGGGAGGCGTCCACCTGCATTTCATTCAGGTACAAGGAGGGAGTGGAGCCCCGCCATTGGAGGGAAGGCTGCCCTCCGGGTCCATTGCCGGTAACGATCTGCAATCCCGCTACTTTACCCTGTAAATAGGCAAAGATATCCATCATGGAAGCAGAATACGGATCATTGACCAGGTCAAAGGTATAGGCATCTCCCCCGCTGAACATGCCGGAAGAATATTTCTCATCCAGTTTTTCCTTGTCGGTCTTTACCCTGCCTTTTACCGTAACCGATTCCAGGGTTTTTACTTTCTGATCCGTTATAGGTTTGATGCGGAGAGTCTCTTCGGCAATGAAGCGGTTCTTCTTCAGGAAGGCGGAATCTTCTGCCGTCCAGCCATCGTATGCCTGTGTCTGCAGCTTGATCACCCTGGCCTGTTTTAACAGTCCGGTATTAAAGGTCACCGCCGCTTCATTGGAAAGCTTGCGGTTTACATTGAACTGGTAAAACGCCCTGGCTGTATCATAAAAAACCAGACCGGTGACTCCAAATTTACCACCCGGGCCGCTCAGACGGGGGACGGATAACATTTGCGTACTGGAATCCTTTTTACTGAGTATGACATTGAGGGATTCTTCCTTACTGATCTTATAGGGGTCCACTCCCAACACTTCCACTTTGAGGGAAAGATAATCCTGTTCGGGTGATTTGATGACGGGTAGTCTGCCCCTGCTGACCTGTTCCCATTTGAAACGGCGCCAGCCATGGGTCAGCATAACCAGGTCGAGATGCGAAGCAACACTGTCCGACGCATTGGAAAAGTAGTAGAAAGGATTGTGAACATATCCTTTTATGTCCCCTGTCAGCAATAATCTGGATATAATATTGTCATCCCCGGGAAATTCGCCGTCTGCACCCGCATCCGTAACGGCTACGGAAAAGTTGGAACGCAGCGTATCCGGAATCTCGATCTGAAAACTGTTCTTTCCTCTTTTAGCGATACTTTTTGCCAGGATCCCGAATTCGGGTACAAATTCATATTCCCGGTTATTGACGAATATGACCCGTTCCGCCACCGGTTGATCAGCATCGGTAAAGACAGTGATCTGCAATACCCCAGTAGGCAGCTGACCGACCGGTATCGTTCCACCGCTCATAAAATTCGCATCCAGATTGACCTTTGCTTTATATACCAGGTGTTGATGCATATGCGCGATGATCGTCAGGTGTTTGTATTCCGGTCCTCCATCCCCTGTCCTGGCCACCGAAAACAAAACCTTATCATTATTAAGTATGGCTTTCAGAACCGCACCTGTGGTTTTTACCGAAGGTAACGGTGTCCGGTGTTCTATTCCCAGTTCATCTTTCCAGAACGCAATCAGGGAATCACTTTTTTCGGGGGTCAGCAGGAATTTACCCAATCCGTCATGTACGGAATTAAAGGTAAGTAGTTCCTTCCCTGTGGCATCCTGTATTGTTCCTTTCACCGAAACGGGCAGTCCGAACTGATCGTTCGCCTTAAAGGCAACCACTCCTTCCACCCCGGCAATCATATCCCCCCCCTCCGGGAAGAACTGGATCCTTGCCTGCCGCACAGGGTCAATGATTCCCGAATCCATATTTTTGGTAAAAATGCGGATATCCTTTTCAAAATAGAACGCCGTATCGAAATTCGACATCCAGGTGGTATAGGCCCTTACATGAAGATGGCCTCCTTGTGTATTTTTAGGAAGATCAAAGAAGCCTGCAGAGGAGGATTCCATGACGGGAGTTACTTTGCGTTGCAGGACGTTGCCGTTTGCATCGGAAAGTTCCGTATAAAAGTTTTTACTGAAGGGAGACAGGTCGGCTCCGGTGAAGATATAAGCCTTGTACCATACGGTCTCTCCGGGATTATAGATTTTTTTATCAAAATGCAGATGCACCTTCTCCTGCGGATAATTAGTAGCATAAACATTCATCATCGAATCCAGTTTTTGACAACGAACCAGGTCAGGATGCCATAAAACCAGCATACAGATCAATAGGAAAAAACGAAATTTGTTCATACAATAGTTCAAACAGTGGTTCATACAATTCAATTATTACGATAAATCTCCGTCATTTGGCGAAAACTACCTAAAATGCGCATAATTTCGGATTCTTTTAGATTTTAAAATAAAGAAATATTGTTAAAATGGTTTTAACAAAGTCAACAAGTGATCTTTATAAAGAATATGAAGCGCTCCTGCGCAAGATCGCCGATGTCAAAAATTCCATGGCCGTGCTGCAATGGGATGAGGAAACCTATCTTCCACCAAAAGGCGCTGCCTTCAGAGGCCAGCAAATGGCCACACTCACAGAGATTGCCCACGAGTGGGCAACCGGCTCAACACTTGGAAATCTGCTAAACGAATTGAACGGACGCGGTGATCTCCGGGAAGATCAGCAAAAGAATCTGACCCTGAGCCTGGAAGATTATCACAAACAAAAGAAATTCAGTCCGGAGTTTGTCCGTCTGTTAAGCGAAACCACTTCCCGCAGTTTTCATTCCTGGATCAAAGCCCGGTCTGCTAATTCGTTTTCCCTTTTCCGGGAAGATCTGGAAAAGGTCCTGGAATTAAAAAAGCAGGAGGCGGAGCTGGCCGGGTACGAGGGGCACCCGTATAATGCGCTGGTTGATCAATATGAAAAGGGTTGTACGGTAGCCCTATTGGATAAGACATTCGATCAGGTCAGAAGTCCCCTGAAAGACCTCCTTGACCGGATCCGGGAGCAGGAACCGGTTGATGACAGTTTTCTTCGGGGATATTATCCCAAACAACAACAATGGGATTTTGGCGTGGATCTGATCGGGCATATGGGTTTCGATTTTGAGGCAGGGAGACAGGATCTTTCCGAACACCCCTTTACGACCAGTTTTAATAAGAACGATGTCCGGATCACCACCAGGGTCGATGAACATGATTTTAACAACATGACCTGGAGTTGTATCCACGAGGCGGGACACGGACTTTACGAACAAGGCCTTCCTGAGGCCTATTATGGACTGCCTCTGGGGGAATATGCCTCTCTGAGTATTCACGAGTCTCAATCCCGGTTATGGGAAAATAATGTCGGAAGAAGCCTGGCCTGGTGGCAGCATTGGTTTCCTATTCTTCGTGCCTTATTTCCCGGGAGACTGGGGGATGTCTCCATCGGGCAATTTTATAAAGGGATCAATAAAGTGGGAGCCACCCTGATCCGTACCGAATCCGATGAAGTCTCTTATCATTTTCATATAATGATCCGTTATGAACTGGAAAAGAAATTGATCGAAGGCTCCCTGTCCGTTAGCGATATCCCGGTCTATTGGAAGGAACAATACGCCAATTACCTGGGTCTGGTGGTACCGGACGATAAAAATGGCTGTTTGCAGGACGTCCACTGGAGTCATGGCAGTTTTGGTTATTTCCCTACCTATAGCCTGGGCAGTTTTTATGGGGCGCAGTTTTTCAAGGCTGCCGAACAACAAGTCCCAACGCTTGTCCCGGAAATGGAAAATGGACGGACGGGGCCTTTGCTCGATTGGCTGAGAAAAAATATCCATAGCCAGGGCCGACGGTTCACCAGCGAGGAGTTATGCGGTCAGGCTACCGGTAAAACTTTGGATATTCAGCACTTTTTACAATACTTACTTGTTAAATACAATAAAATTTACAACTTTTGAGTTAAATCCGGTCTATGAAGCACATATGCTTTAACTCATTTTTTGCCATTTTATTGGCTTATACAACTTTCACCCCCTCTTGCAAGAAATATATTGAGCAACAGGAGAAAAAAGCCGCACTTGCTATCATTACCAATGGACTATGGTTTGTAGCCCAATACCAGCAAAATGATTCCGATCTCACGCCCTCTTTTTCCGGCTATCTTTTTAAATTCGATGAAAATGGAGTAGTGACCGGTACAAAAAATAGTGTCTCCACCAAAGGAATCTGGTCGGCGGATATTTCCAACAAATCCATCATTGCTGATTTTCCTTCAGGGAACGATACGTTGAAATTATTGAACGAAACCTGGAAGATCAAGGATAGTTCTTCAGATTCTGTATTGGCAAAGTCGACTGACACCTTGAATAATACGAACAATATCCTTAAACTAAGGAAACAATAAGCTAATTTTATGCCTTACCCTTCGTGATCCGTTCCTTTGCTGAAAATGCCCTTCACCTGCCTGTAGGAATAAGAAATTGGACCTGTTGAGCAGGCAGATTTTAATTCGTGATCATTTTCAACATATTCAATGACGCTGATCCTAAAACAAGTTTTTTTATTTTGTTGTCTTTCCTGCCTTTTTTTCCCTGGGGTAAAGGCCCAGGCCCCGGTGCCGGATTTCACGGCAAATGTTGTTTCTGGTTGCGGCCCGTTGGCTGTTGTCTTTAAAGACCTTTCTACCGGCAATCCGACTTATTGGACCTGGGATTTTGGCAATGGCCAGATCTCCAGTATGCAAAATGCCGCGACCTCCTATAGTGCTCCGGGAGTTTACACCGTAACCCTGGTCGTCAGAGGTCCTGGCGGTACAAATGCCATCAAGAAAACCGATTATATCACCGTTTATCCTTACCCGTCGGTAAGTATTACCTCCTCCCCCAGCACATTATCCTGTGCGCCGGCTAATGTCAGGTTTTTCGATAATTCCACTCCCGGTGCGGGTACAATAACGGCATGGAACTGGACTTTCGGGGATGGAGGAACGAGCGCTACCCAGAACCCCAGCCATATTTATGCCCAGCAAGGTTATTATACGGTGGGCCTGGCCGTGACCAATTCCCAGGGATGTACGAATGGAGGAACCTTCAACCGTTTTATACGAGTGATCGACGGCATCCAGACCAATTTTTCCTGGTCCCAGACTTCCCTTTCCTGCTCGGCGCCTTATTCGTTGAATTTTATTAACCAAACGGCAGGCCCGGGCAACCTAAGTTATGCCTGGAGTTTCAGCAATGGAGGAGCATCTGGTCAGGCCAATCCTTCGGTAATCTTTCCTTCCGCCTCCACCTATTCCGCAACCCTGGTTGCCACCAGTGACCTGGGTTGCACGCAAAGTATACAAAAGGATATCCTTTTCCCCGGGGGTAGCGCCGTAATTTCAGCACCCGACAGCGCCTGTGTGAATACTCCCGTAAGTTTTGCGAATGCTTCGGTTCCGGCTCCCTTGTCCTCCTCCTGGAATTTTGGAGACGGGAACAGTTCATTAGCTACAAACCCTGTCAATACCTACGGAGCAGTAAATTCTTTTTCGGTCAAACTGGTCAATACTTACCCTTCCTGCGTTGACTCCATTACAAGGACTATTAAAATTATAAATACATCGGGATTCGATTTTACCGCAGATAAGATGGCTAACTGCCAGGCTCCTTTTACCGTTAATTTTACCGGTCCTGCAGCGGCTGGCTGGCAATGGGATTTTGGCGATGGGAGTGCCCCGTCGGACCAGCAGAATCCATCTCACACGTATACTACAAACGGCACCTTCGACGTAAGCCTTTCAGTCACCAATACCACGGGTTGTTCCGGTTCACTAATAAAGCCGGGTTTTATAAGTATTACTCCACCACTGGCGACTCTTCATTTGAACCCTGTGCAAGGATGTACCAACGCACCCGTAAAACCGGTCCTCGACCTTACGGCCCCGGATGGGGTTAAAACTTATTCCTGGACGGCTCCCGGAGCGACGCCATCCAGCTCATCGGCGGCCTTTCCTTCTTTTACGTATACGGCACAGGGTGATTATGATCTTTCTCTCACCCTGGTTACCAACGGAGGGTGCAGTTTCAGTGCCAGTTTTCCCCAATCGGTTATGATAGGTACCCCAACGGTCCCCGTCTTTACGATCGCTCCTACTTCCAATATCACCTGCGGAAGGGATCCCTTCACTTTTACGGCCGTATCCAATACATCATCGGCGGACCCTGCCGATCACTGGTATTGGAATTTCGGCGATGGTGTTGCCACAACTTCTTCAAATTCAACAATTACACATTCCTATAGCGATACCGGTAAGTTTTATGTCAGGCTGATCGAGATCAACCATGGATGCACCCAGGTTACCGGCCCCACCGTGGTCTCTGTATATGTCAATCCACCGATCGCCAATTTTGGTTATAAGATCCTGGATTGCAATAACAGGACCCTGGTTAACTTTATCGATTCGTCAAAAACCGACCCCGCAAAGGTTCCTATCTCCTATTCCTGGGATTTTGGGGATGGAAGCCCGGTTGAGGTTGTTTCATCTTTTCCCTATTTGCCGGCAGCTCATTTATTCCCGGCTTTGTTGCTTTATAACGTTACCCTGACAATTACCAATGGCTGCACCAACGGATTCGCCAAACCTGTCGACCTCAGGCCGCAGACCATATCGATCATTCCACCTGGCACGCCTCCTGCTTTCCATGTCTGCAAGAATGATTCCTTTACCTTAACCGCCAATGTCAGTAAACCTTCGCTTATTGCCAACTATCAATGGACGATAGGTGCAGGGATCAATGTCCAGGACAGTATCCGCACGCATAAATTCATGCTGACCGATACCGGAACTTATGCTTTAAGTCTCGTAGTTACCTATATCGATGGCTGCACGGATCCTTCCACGCCTCCCGGAACGGTACTGAATGTCACCGGACCCACGGCCAAATTTATTCCACCCAACCCTGCAGGGGCCTGCAAGAGCAATTCTGTTCTTTTTACCGACCAATCGACTCCGTATCACACGGATGCTATTACGGCATGGATCTGGAGTTTTGGGAACGGGATTCAGGATACCACTTTTACAAGTCCTCCCTTCAATCATTCCTATTCTGATACCGGAACCTACAATGTTATACTAAAGGTCCGGGACATCAACGGATGTACGGATACTTTCCGGTCGCCCATCCTGGTCCAGATAACGGCCCCAATAGCCGGTTTTTTCGCACAGGATACCCTGCCTTTTTTCTGTCCCGGCGCCCCCCTTTCATTCGTGGATACCTCCCGGGGACTCAACCTGGTCTATAGCTGGGATTTTGGTGATGGCAACCTGTCGAACCAGCCGTCCCCTGTAAATTCTTTCCCGGCAACTATCGGGAGTAAGTATACGGTCAAATTAAAGGTTACCGATCAGTACGGCTGCTCCGATTCCATGACCCGAAAAGATTATGTCTATATCCTTAAACCCATTGCTGCTTTTACCATACAGGATACCACGGCCATCTGTATCCCCCTGCAAACCGATTTTATTCCCCAGGGCCAATTTTATGATTCTCTGTATTGGGATTTTGGAGATGGAAAAACTTCCACACTGCCTGTTACCTCCCACTTCTATAATGCCTACGATACGTTTTATGCCAAGCTGGTTTTGCGGGGTCCGGGGGGCTGTCTGGATTCGGCCACCCGCCGGGTTTTCCTGGTGAATCCCTATCTAAACACCTCTTTCCTTTATACCCCGTTGACGGGCTGTGATTCAATCCTTGCCAATTTTACGATTGCCCCTCCCGGATATACCCGATTTACTCTGAATTTCGGAGATGGCAATGCGGATTCATCAGGAAATAAATCCTTTTCCCATCTTTACAAAAATCCATCTTCCTACGCGCCTCAATTACAATTGCTGGATTCTACGGGATGTCTGGTGAATATCGGAGGTCCATCCATTGTCGTTTTAGGCGCCATTCCATTTTTTAGTATCGACAAACATGCCTTCTGCGATAGCGGGACCGTCAATTTTACCGATTTTACCATATCCAACGATCTTCCCATCGGGGAAAACTGGACATTCGGAGATGGCCAGAGCACAAATCAGAAGAATCCGACCCATTTTTATAATAACCCGGGGAATCATTTGGTTACGCTGCAGGTAACGACAAAAAGCAATTGCCTGGAATCCTTTACCGACACAGTTAAGGTTTTTCCAACCCCCCATCCTCTCATAGCCAGCACGACTTCATTTTGTATCAACAGCCCGATATTATTCCAGGGAAGTCTCCTCAATCCGGGTATTGATTCGGTGATCTGGTCCTGGAATTTTGGAAATGGCGGGACCTCCGCACAACAGAACCCTTCGGAAATATATGCTCAGGCAGGAACCTTTGTTGTTAATCTGCTTACCTCCGTCCCATTTGGCTGCAAGGATACTATTTCGAAAACGATTGTTGTAAACCCCCTGCCGGCTGTCAACGGGCCTTCCGTGATCACTACGCCCGTTGGTTTTCCGGTGACCATTCCGTTCACCTATAGTCCGGGGATCGTCAGTTTTTCCTGGACGCCGCCTGCCAACCTGAGTTGTACGGACTGTTCCAACCCGGTAGCGAGTCCAACCTTCGCGACCCAGTATCAGGTAGTGGTAACCGATAGCAACAGCTGCGTTTCTTCCGCCGCTATCCTGATTAAAACGATCTGCGACGGTAAGAACTATTTTCTGCCCAATACCTTTACACCCAATGGGGATGGGGTAAATGATGTGTTCTATCCAAGAGGTACCAACCTGTATAATATTCAGTCCATGCGCATATTCAATCGTTGGGGTCAAATGGTCTTTGAAAGAAGAGATTTCCCTGCCAATTCGCAATCGCAGGGATGGGACGGAACGATTAACGGTCGTCCGGCATCGGCAGATGTGTATATCTATATTGTGGAAGTGATCTGTAATAATGCGCAAGTCGTAGCTTTGAAGGGGGATGTGACCCTGATCAGATAAAACTGTGCTCCTGATCAGGTAAAATTGTACTCCTGATCAATAAAATCGGATAACAAACAAGATTCATTCAACTTATTTGAATAAATACCTACTTGAATAAACGCTTACCTGGTATAAGAGTCATTTTATTTTCGCTGTTCCTGCTGCCGGGTCTTTGCGCCCGTACGCAGGATATTCATTTCTCCCAGTTCTTCGAAGCACCGCTTTTACGTAATCCTGCTTTGGCAGGGATTTTCACCGGCGATTACCGGATCCAGGCCGTATTTCACGATCAATGGAACAGCTTTACGAATGCCTATCGTACGGGTTCCCTCAGCGCAGAGTACAAGATACCTGTCGGAAAAGGGTATGACTACCTGACCACCGCACTGCAGGTCCTGTATGATAAAGCCGGGTCAGCCGCTTTGTCCACCACTGAATTTTTACCCGCCCTGAATTATCATAAATCCCTGAGCGACGATAAGGTTATGTATCTGTCCCTTGGTTTTATGGGAGGGCTGGTGCAAAAATCAATAGACCTTTCCAAGGTCACTACCAATAGTCAGTATAATGGTACCGCCTATGACCCTGCCTTACCCGATGGAGAAACGTTTACCAATCCCAATATCCACTATCTGGACGGAAGCATCGGATTGAGTTTTAATACCACTTTCGGAAAAGACCAGGAGAACACCTTATTCCTGGGAACCGCTTTGCATCATCTCAACCGGCCAAAAAATTCTTTTTATAAGAATCCGGGTATCGAACTGGATCCCAAATATGTTTTTTCAGCAGGCGTTAAATTGGGCATTAACGAATATACTTCGTTCAATATTCAGGGAGATCATTCTATGCAGGGGCAGGCAAGGGAAACTATCCTGGGCGTACTTTATTCCCTGAAATTGGGAGACGATCCGGAAGACTCACCCTATAATCTCCACCTGGGCGGTTTCCTGCGATTGAAAGATGCGCTTATACCCGTCTTAAAGATCGATATGCATGCTTTGTCCGTAGCCCTGAGTTATGATGTGAATGTCTCCCAGTTAAAAACGGCCAGCCAGGGAAGGGGTGGCTTCGAACTATCGATCTCCTATATAGGATTTTTGGACCGGGATGCCTCCCATTCCTCCTACCTTAATAAAGTCATCAGCCCCAAATTCTAAACAAGGTTGTAATTTCACCTTCTAAATAAAGTAATGATGAGTACAAACAAGATCGGTATCGGACAGCAGTCTCCTGATTTCAGCCTATATGATTCGGATAAGAAAAAAGTATCATTAAGCGATCTTAAAGGAAAGAATGTCCTTCTTCTTTTTTTCCCGCAGGCGTTTACCGGGACCTGTACCAAAGAACTTTGCAGCACCAGGGATAATATAGCTTTATACAACCAGGCCAATGCACAGGTTTTAGGGATCAGCGTGGATTCAGTTTTTACCCTGGCAAAGTATAAAGAAGAACAGCAATTGAATTTCCCTTTGTTAAGCGATTTTAATAAGGAAACTTCCACCGCCTATGGCGCGCTTTATGACAGTTTTGTATTTGATATGAAAGGCGTTTCCAAACGTTCGGCTTTTGTAATAGACAAAGAGGGGATAGTGCGTTATGCAGAAGTTCTGGAGACAGCCACCGATCTCCCGGATTTTACGGCCATTCAGAATATCCTGAAAGATCTCAATTAAACGCAAATAGTTGATTATCAATTAAAAAATCGCATATTATCCATAGTTGGAAACCATGCGGTTTTTATTCTTTTTTGGCTGCTTATTTGTAACTTTGGGTAGAAATTTGTATTTTGGTACTATCTGTAAATAAAAGTCGCGAATGAGGATTTTTTACATTCTGGTATCCACTATCCTACTGATATCTGTCCAGGCTAATAGCCAGGTCAAAAATCTTTTGCCCGATCCGGAAGTCAAGATCGTAAAATTTTACCCCAATCCGGCCATTACCTTCATCACCTTCGAAATAGATAAAGAACCCAATAAAACTTACTCCTTGCTTATTTTTAACTTCATGGGAAAAAAAGTAAAGGAAGTTTCGGATGTCACCTCCAAGACTGTGGTTAACGTAAGTGATCTTGTCCGCGGCATCTATATCTTTCAATTGAAAGATCAGAGCGGGAAGATTGAAGATTCCGGCCGGTTCCAGGTCAACAAATAACACCCGCTCAATAAGTAATAAATAATTACAGTACCTGCACGATCAGGAACTTCAGATAGTTCGTATTTTCCAATCCATGTATGATGGGATGATCTGCTGATTGAGCCTGAAAGACGACCTGTCTCAATTTTCTCCTGGCATCTTTTGCCGCAAGATTGATCGTTTCGAGGAAAAGTTCCGGCTGCACCAGGTTGGTGCAGGAAGAGGTAACCAGGAACCCTCCTTTTTTTACCAGTTTCATACCCCGCAGATTGATTTCTTTATATCCGGCAACGGCTTTTTGTATATTTTCCCTGCTTTTGGTAAAAGCCGGCGGGTCCAGCATGACTACATCATATTGCCGCCCTTCCCTGCTCCAATGTTTGAGCGCATCGAAAGCATTAACGGCTTCATAAGTACAGATCTTATCCAGCCCATTCAGTTCCGCGTTGTTTCGGGCCATCGCCACGGCATTTTCCGAGATGTCCAGCCCCAGCACGGACTTTGCGCCGAACCAGCCGGCATGGGTCTCAAAACTGCCTGTATAACAAAAGGCTCCGAGTACATCTGCTCCTTTTACAATATGCTGTATCGCCCTGCGGTTATCATGCTGATCCAGAAAATAGCCGGTTTTCTGCCCGTTTTCTATATCCACCATCATTTGCAGGCCGTTTTCGCTGATTTTTATGAGCGTCCCGAAAGGAGCTGATAAAAAACCTTTTTGTTGAGGCAGCCCCTCCAGTTCACGTACCGGAACATCATTACGTTCATAAATCCCTTTGGGCTGAAATAACTGCTCCAATGACTGCACGATGGCCGGTTTCCAGCGATCAATCCCCAGGGACAGGGTTTGAATCACAAAATGATCGTTGAATTTATCGATGATCAGTGCAGGCAGAAAGTCAGCCTCCCCGAATACCAACCGGCAGTTTTCGGTATAGCCCAATTTTTGTCTGTATTCCCAGGCATCCTTCAATCGCCTGTGAAAAAAAGCCTCATCGATCGATTCTCCCTTGTCCCGGGTCAGCAACCGAACCTGGATCTGCGATTGTGGGTTACTGTATCCTCTGCCTATAAATTTTTTATCGTGGGTAAATACCTCGACGATTTCCCCGGCTTTTGCGTCCCCATCCACCACCCCTATCTCATTGCCAAAAATCCAGGGATGACCGTTCTCGATGCGCCGACTGATCTTTTTGTTTAAAAAAACGTTGGTCATGGGTGCAAATATAGGGTCTGTCAGGCAAGGCATTTACAAGACAATTTGTCCTTATTTCCGTATTGGCAAAATAATTGACAAACATAGTATTGTTCCAATTTTTAGGGATTGGTGGAGCCGGGAAGGTCAAAAAATAGCAATTTTTCACATCTAATTGATAATAAACTATTTAACACTATCCCATCAATTAATCTCCCTATTAAATGTTTTACAAAAAGACAAACTTCAGACGGATGAATACAGAAGATAGAAATTATAAAGGCGGAAAATCTGATCCTGTGTCCGGTGAGAATGGCCCGGAAGCTCTTGAAGACATCAATACAGACGAAAATCTGGCAGGAACTACGCATCTCAATGACAGAGTAGCCGATGACCAGGACGAAGAGCTGAATAAAGTCAGGGGTGAATTACAGGAGCAGAAGGATAAGTACCTGCGTCTTTTTGCTGAATTTGACAATTTCAGAAAAAGGAGTGCCCGGGAAAATTTTGACCTGAGGCAAACAGCTGGTAAAGAGGTCATTATTTCCCTGCTGGATGTTCTCGATGATTGTGACCGTGCCGAAAAACAACTTCAGGCCACCGAAAATATCGACCAGTTAAAGGAAGGTATTCAGTTGGTTTTTGGTAAACTGCGTTCTATTCTTCAGGGCAAAGGGCTCAAGGCTATGCAAAGTATTCATACCGAATTTGACGTGGAAAAACATGAAGCCATTACTGAGATACCCGTCCCGGATGAATCCCTGAAAGGAAAAGTAATAGACGAAGTTCAAAAAGGCTATTACCTGAATGATAAGATCATTCGTTTTGCCAAAGTTGTTGTAGGTAAGTAATTGTACTTGAATATTGTACTTGAATAATAAATAAATAGCCCCTTTCGAGTTATGTCCAAAAGAGATTATTACGAAATCTTAGGTGTAGTTAAAGGCGCACCGGCAGATGATGTCAAAAAAGCCTACCGTAAAGTGGCGATGCAGTTCCATCCTGACCGCAATCCCGGCGACAAGGCTGCGGAGGAAAAATTCAAAGAAGCTGCAGAAGCCTACGAAGTACTCAGCGATGCCGATAAACGGGCACAGTATGACCGCTACGGACATGCCGGCGTTGGCAATAACGGGCGTGGAGGGTTCAATGGCAGTGGCAACATGAACATGGATGATATTTTCAGCCAGTTCGGAGATGTTTTCGGAGATGATATTTTTGGCAGTTTCTTTGGCGGCGGCAGAAGAGGTGGCGGGGGTGGTTCAAGACCCCGTGGCGTTAGAGGCAGTAATCTGCGGGTAAAAATAAAAATGAATTACGAAGAGATCGCCAAAGGGGCGACTAAAAATATTAAGGTCAAAAAATATGTCTCCTGCAACACCTGCAGCGGCAGCGGCGCTAAAGATAAAAGTAGCGTCCAGACCTGTTCTACCTGCGGCGGCAGCGGTCAGGTACGAAAGGTGAGCAATACTTTCCTGGGTCAGATGCAGACTGTGACGACCTGCCCTACCTGTAATGGAGAAGGCACCCAGATCACGGCCAAGTGTAATACCTGTAAGGGAGAAGGCCGCGTGTATGGAGAAGAAACAGTGACCATCGATATCCCGGCAGGGGTCCAGGAAGGCATGCAATTGAGCGTAGGCGGCAGAGGCAATGCCGGTGAACGCGGCGGGGCTCCCGGCGATCTTATTATCCTGATCGAGGAAGAACAACATCCGGAATTGCACAGAGATGGCCTTAATGTAGCTTTTGAGCTGCATATTTCTTTCTCGGATGCAGTTTTTGGCATGCAGGCAGAAGTTCCCACCATCGACGGTAAGGCAAAGATCAAAATACCAGCCGGAACCCAGAGCGGTAAAATTTTCCGTCTGAAAGGCAAAGGTTTCCCCGGCGTGAATTCATATGAAAAAGGCGACCAGTTGATCCATGTCAATGTCTGGACACCTCAGCATATCAGCCCTGAGGAAAAATCAATACTGGAAAAGTTAGGAGATTCTACCAATTTTCATCCCAAACCGGATAAGAACGAACGGAGCTTTTTTGATAAAGTAAGAGAGATGTTCTCCTAACGGCCGCGTACGAACCAGCACCTTCAGGTTTTATCCAAACGGCCGTTAGGGGGCCCTCAGGCCCAATAATTGGTGGGCTTAGGCCACTTCAGTGGCCGTGAAAGGGCTTAGGCCACTTCAGTGGCCGTAATAGACTGTGATAGGAAATAGATCTTCTTGGGGTCAATCTTCCTTCTTCCGGCGTTTTTGGTGCCCATAGATCTTCCTGGCCTTTTCGATCAGTCCGATAAATTCCAGTTGCACACTATCGCCCGGATCCCGGGATTTTTCTGCCATCTGGATGGCATCCTTCCAATCGGCCTGCCGCATGAATCTCGACCGCTTCAGTAACCCTCCGAACAGGGCAATCGATGAAGCGAACCGGTAACAAGGCAGCAATTCCTGGAAAGGGGTCAGTTGATTGGAACAGGCGTAAGTGGTCAATCGCTCCAGGGAGTCATGAGGAAGTTTGTAGTTAAGGACCACCTGTCCCACCCTGTGTTTATCGGCCAGAGGGCCGGCGCTGTCCGGATCGGCAGGCGTTATTTCAAATAAGGCCAGCAGGGAATGTCCGGACCCCACCTCCCCGCCTTGTACTTCATTCAGAGAATCCGATAATACTTTCACTTTATTATCAAATCCGATCAGGCGGTAATTTTTTACCAGGGACGGGTTGAAGGATATATTCAGATAGGCATCGTCGGCCACCGCATAAACGGTCTGGGTAAATTCACTGACCAGGACCTTTTCCGCTTCCCGCTCATCGTCCAGATAGGCAAAATTCCCATTCCCTTTCTTTGCCAGCACTTCCAGTTTGGAGTCCTTATAGTTACCCATCCCCACTCCCAAACAGGTAAGATAGATACCCCATTGTTTGTGAAGGGAAACCAGTTTTTCCATTTCTTCCTCAGACGTTTCGCCCACATTAAAATCACCATCTGTGGCCAGGATCACCCGGTTGTTACCTCCTTTAATAAATTGGCTTTTGGCAACCCGGTAGGCAGCACGTATACCTGCCTCCCCCGGAGTCGGTCCGCCCGGAGAAAGCTCCTCGATGGCCTTTTGGATGGTTTTTTTATCTCCTCCGGAAGTGGGGGGTAACCAAACACCCACAGTGCTTCCGTACACGACTATAGAAACCGTATCGACCTCCCGCAGATTATTGACCAGTAAATTAAAGGCCGATTTCAGCAAAGGCAGTTTATTCGGCATGTCCATAGACCCCGATACATCGATCAAAAAGACGAGATTGGCAGGGGGTATGCGGGAAGGGTCCAGTTTTCTGGCGCAAACCTGCAGGAACAATAACCGGTTCTCCGGGTTCCAGGGGCAATCCGATAAATTAGAATGGATATAAAAACAACTATCTGCCGTTGGATCGGTATACCCGAAATTAAAATAGTTCAGCAGTTCTTCGATCCGCACCGCATCAGGGGGGATCGTACTGCCCATATTCAGGAAACGACGGACATTGCTATAAGAGGCCTTATCGATCGTCACCGCAAACCCGGTTTCAGGAAAACGCTGCGCAGGGATAAATTCATTTTCCACCAGGGAGCTATAGGTCTCACCGCCGACTGTCCAGCCTTTCCAATCAGAGGCCTTAAGATCCTTTGTCAGCGACAATAACCGTTTTTTCGGAAGGACCGGCGGACGGTATCCCATTTTGAGTACGATCGTCTGATATTGAGTGGCATCTACCCGAACGGTTAACGATTGGAATCCATCGGCAGAGAGTGTAAGAGAATCGATAGCCTGAGGCACAGGTATTCCAAAAGCCCCTGAACTGCCGGAATGATAAGGATACCCACTGGAATGAAGCAGTATTCTTACATTCGACAGGAGACTATTGTTCTCGTCCTTTATTTCGCCCCGTAAATAGAACTGTGCCAGGGAATCATAAAAGAACAGAGAACCCAAAATGCATAGAACTACATTTTTCAATTGGATATTTTGATTCAAATTAATACGATCTTTCCTCTTTGTCAAGCACTATCTTGTTAAAATATGGCCGGCACTCCATCTCTCCCTTCATCAACGCTGGCGATAACCGGCTTATTTTCCTAATCCACTAATTTATAAATGGCTGGAATATTTCTTCCCAGGCCATCATAATCAAGGCCATAGCCCAACAGGAATTTATCAGGAACGCTGAAACCCAGGTAATCTATCTTAACCGGATGAACTGTCGCTTCAGGCTTATGTAAAAGGGCTGCGATTTTCAGGGAGGCAGGCTGTTGGTGTTCCAGCTGAGGCAAAAAGGCATTTAAGGTCTTTCCTGTATCCACGATATCTTCCAGGATTACCACATGTCTCCCGATCAGGTCAATATCGAGTCCGATGGCTGTTACAACGTGACCGGATGACTTGGTTCCCTTATAGGAGGCTAATTTGATAAAACAGATCTCCGACTCGATGGTTATTTCCTTGAACAGATCCGAAGCAAACATAAAAGAGCCATTAAGGATGGCAATGAACAAAGGTTTTTTCCCTTTATAATCCTGGTCGATCCGGCCGGCAATCATCCGGATCTTTTCTGCAATGAGCTCCTGGTTCAGGTAAGGCTCGAATGCCTTATCATGTACACGAATAATCTTTGTTCCCATACCTGTTAGTTTCTTTTTACAATCCCTTTCTTCCATCCGCCAGCACAGGCCGGGAAGGCGCCGATGTCTGCAGGTAGATCTTTTCCCCGGCAGCCGGATGAACACCAGGACCTGTTTTACCCTGGTCCAATTGGTTCAATTCCAGCAAATCCTGGTATCGTACTCCCTCAAACTGGCTGATCTCATACAATGTTTCCCCTTCCTGTACTATATGGAATTCCACTGCCCCCACCCTTCTTTTTCGTTGCAGGAATAATAACTGGTCCCGGGCGAGGATATCCTCCTCTTTCAGGTCATTGAAATCCAGTAAATGCGCAAGCGGCAGCTCATATTTCTCCGCTATCGATAAAAGGGATACCCCCGACCGGGCAAATATGACCCTTGCTTTATTGATAGAAAATTCCCCGTCAGGATAAGATGGAGCAGGTTTTACCCTTCCGGATCCGTCGGTTTGCCCATTGCCTGCTGCCTGACCATTTCCGCCGGAGGCTCCTGCATTCCCGGAATTCCCTTTTCCTGCCGTTCCGTTTCCCGATCCCGCAAGCGCATCTGCCATCGGCAGAACTGCTCCGGGTACATTTCCGTCACCGGGATTACGCAGTACGATCTCTTCGGAAGGGTTCAGCTTGCCCATAGCGATCAGCGAATATTGCTGCAGGTTATAGTCACGGATGATTTTGATCAGGATCTGGGAATACCGGATATTGGTAGCGTATCCGGCTTTCCGAAGGCCATAAGCCCATCCTTCAAAATCCTCAGGATTTAATTTAAACAAAAATGCATATCGTGAACTCCGTAACAGGAATTCCGAATGGTCCCTGTAGGAATCCGTAGAATTGTCATAACTGCGAAAACACTCTCCTTTGCTGTCATCATCATGAAATACCGTACCACCTTTCCAGTCATCCTTGCACTTGATCCCGAAATGATTATTGGAGCGCTGGACCAGGTCGCTGGTACCCGCTTCGGTCTCATGGATCCCCTGGGCAAGAATGATGGAGGCAGGTATCCCCGAACGCTGCATCTCCGATATGGCGAGACTTTTGTAGGTATTGATATAATTGATCACATCCACGCTTTTCTGGGCCTGCATGGTATTGCCTGCACACAGTATCAACAGGAGTAAACTTAATTTTCCCTTCATGAAAGATCCCGTTTATTTTTTCCGAATAATAAATAGTCCATCCCGCAGGGTTACCATTACTTTCTCGACCGATTCATCCTGAGCTACCAGCTCATTAAAAGCGTGAATGGCCTTTGCACTTTTCCCTTCGATCTCTGTTTCCAGTACCTGTCCATGAAATAATACATTGTCGGCAATGATCACTCCACCGGGTCTTAATTTTGGCAGCACTAATTGATAGTACGCGCTATAACTTACCTTATCTGCATCTATAAATACCAAATCCCAGGTCTCTTTCAAGGCTGGGATGATCTCTAACGCATTTCCACGATGTAAAATTATCCTGTCCCCCCAATTTGACCGGCGAAAATAGTCAGTGGCAATGTCCGCATCCTCCTCTCTCAGTTCGATCGTATGCAGCTGGCCACCCTTTTCAAGCCCCGCCGCAAGACAAAGGGCACTATACCCGGTAAAGGTACCGATTTCCAGTATCCGCCTCGGTTTCAACAGCCAACTGATCATTTCCAGGAATTTCCCCTGGATAGGACCGCTAAGCATATGTGATTGAGGGTGATTGGAATAGGTGAAGGCCGCTATCTCCTTCAAAAGCGGGGTCTCCGGGGAAGAAAAGCGCTCTGCGTAAGTTTGTGCCAATGGGTTGACGATGTCCATACTGACAATTTTGCGCAAATATAACCAATTGCGGCCGGATGCCTTTTCCAGGGGTCTTTCAAAGATGTTAAACCTTAAAAATTAGGCTCCAGCGGATTCTTTTTGTAAAAGTCAAGTACATGGCCTACCACTTCTTCGGCGGTATCGGCAATCCGGAGCAGATCCAGGTTATGGGGAGAAATATTGCCGTATTTCTCCAGCATGGTCGTTTTCATCCAATCCAGCAGACCGGACCAATAGGCAGATCCTACCAGGATCAGGGGGACCGGAGACATTTTGCCTGTCTGGATCAGGGTAGCCACTTCAAAAAATTCATCCATCGTACCAAATCCTCCGGGCATCATGACAAATCCCTGGGAATATTTGGTGAACATTACTTTACGGACAAAGAAATAATCAAAATGCAAATTAGCGTCGCGATCGATATAGGGATTGGAATGCTGTTCGAACGGAAGTTCTATATTCAATCCTACCGATTTGCCGCCTGCTTCCTGGGCGCCCTTGTTGGCAGCTTCCATCACTCCTGGTCCTCCTCCCGATATGATACCGAACCCTTCCTCAGCCAGTGCACGGGCAATGCCGACAGACAATTCATAATATTCCTGACCCGGCTGCGTCCTGGCGGATCCGAAAATGGAGATACAGGGTCCTAATTTAGCCAGGGTTTCAAATCCATCCACGAATTCTGCCATTATTTTGAAGATCTGCCAGCTGGAGTGCGCTTTTGATTCGGCCCATCTGCGCTGCTTGGACATTTTGATCGTATCATTCATATAAACCTGTTTAGGGGTGAACGGCCGGTCCCGGGAAGGCTCCGATAAGGGCTGCGGAACATCTGTTAGCCGGTCGGATAGTCGTTTGTTTGGGATGTGCTTCAAGTCTGAACACACCCCAAACAATCTTAAAATACTGAACTGCTCATGGCAAGGCAGCACTTCTTTTTTTATAACGCAGGATAAAGAATATTAGTTTGCAGAAGGCGTTTTTTTTGAGATAGCCCATAATCCTAAGGTGGTGAATATCCCGTTGATCAGCAATAATTCAATGCCGATCTGGAAACCGCCTAACCACTCTGCCGAATGACGGCTGATAAAATAACAGCTGGCCGGCGCAAGCAGACAGATCGCTGTGATCTTCCAACTGTCGGGCAACTGTCTTTTGCTGAAGATACCAAAGGCGAAGAGTCCCAGCAGTGGCCCATAGGTATAACCAGCCAGATCGAGAATGATATTGATGATGGATTTATTATCGATCCATTTAAACACCAGGATACAGACAAGGAACAAAAGGGCAAAACTGACATGCACGATCATGCGGGTCCGCTTTTTTTGTCGTTCATCCATACCCGGCCGGTTCCGCAAATCGAGCAGATCGATACAGAAGGAAGAGGTAAGGGCCGTCAATGCACCATCCGCACTGGGAAAAAGGGCAGAAATAAGGGCAATGATAAATATGATACTGACCGCCTTTGGAAGAAAATGCAAAGCCAGTGTGGGAAAAAGATCGTCCCCGATCACATTGTGCCCGTTCAGCATTAACTGATGACCTTCATAAGAAGCCCCGTTATGAAGGATGAAAACATAAAGCAGCCCTCCCAGCAAAAGGAAAAGCAGGTTGACCAACACCAATACCACGCTGAAAGAAAGTACATTCTTCTGAGAGTCCTTCAGATTTTTTACGCTGATATTCTTCTGCATCATTTCCTGGTCCAGTCCTGTCATGGCGATCATGATGAACATACCGCCGATGATCTGTTTGAGGAAAAACCCTTTGCTTTTTATATCGGTATTAAAGATCCCGGTAAACTTTTTTTCATCCAATGCCTGCAAGGCGCCGCCAAAAGAAAGATCCATATGCCGGATAATATAGATAATACATACCACAAGACCCAGTAACATAAAGGTGGTCTGGAGGGTATCGGTATATACTATAGTCTTGACACCTCCTTCAAAGGTGTACAGGAGAATCATTAAGAGAATGACGAAGGTTGTCACGGCAAAGGGGACGCCCAGCTCTTTCAGAATAAATACATGAAGGACATTGATTACCAGGTACAGACGGGCTGTAGCTCCGACCGTCCGGGAAATGATAAAAAAAAGGGACCCTGTCTTATAGGCAATGTTTCCAAAACGGGTATGCAGATAATTATAGATGGAAGTCAGGTTCAGCCGGTAATAAAGAGGCAATAATACAAAGGCGATCACAAACAACCCGATCCAGTTCCCCAACACTACCTGAAAATAACCAAAGGCCTTATAGGATTCACCCGCAAAATCACCGACTGTTCCCGGGACAGAAACGAATGTAACTCCTGACAGGGAAGTGCCGACCATTCCAAAAGCGACCAGCATCCAGTTGGAATTCCGGTTGCCGATAAAAAAACTATCATTGTTGGAATGCCTGGAAGTACGCCAGGCAACACCCAATAACAATAAAAAGTATCCGGCCACAAAAGAAAATAAAAGAAAGGGAGACATAGGTTCCGTTATAATTAAATTGACAGTTATTCGTTAGGAAAATTAGGAAATACAAGCTTAATATTTGAATTTTAATTTTTGAATCAATCGGTGAGGTATGAATATTAAATCCGTGGCAGTTTTTTGCGGATCCAAATCCGGAGAGAACCCGCTATTTGCCAAGCATGCAACAGAATTGGGGAAATTGATCGCTGTCCTTAAATTAAAGCTGATCTATGGCGGTGGCAGTACCGGACTGATGGGCCTTTTGGCGGACGCCGTATTGGCTGGGGGCGGTGAGGTCATGGGCGTTATTCCGGAAATCCTTATAGAGTGGGAACATCAGCATAAAGGCTTGTCCGAACTGGCTATCGTTCCCGATATGCATACCCGGAAAAAAATGATGTATGATCGTTGTGATGTTGCAGTAGTGCTTCCCGGAGGCTTTGGCACCCTGGATGAATTTTTTGAAATGCTGACCTGGAATCAATTGAAGATCCACAATAAAAAGATATACATCCTCAATTCGGCAGGTTTCTTCAACAACCTGCTCAACCATATGCGAATTTCGGAAAAAGAAGGTTTTCTCTATGGAACCCTGGAAGACAGAATGACCTTCTGCGAAACCCCCATAGAGGTTTTTAACCGGATCTCCTGAAAAAAAATTTGCCTGTTAGTTTACTTATTTACGTTGATGCAGATAAAAGTCAAACCCCGCACGTACGATCGGAACGGCAGCTCCGTTATAATCCCGGTAAGGCGAATATTTGCTGGTCAGCGCATCGAACATAAGAGCGATATAAAAGCCACTCTGTCCCACCACCCTTTGCCCGTAACCAATGCCCAGTAACAGGCTGGTAGCATTCGTATTCTGGGAATAGGTCCCTGTCGCCCCGGGATTCATATCTTTTTGATTATAATTGATAAGGTTGTATTCCGGCTGAACAGTAAGGAACAAAAAAGGCAACGGATAAGCCCTTGCAAAGACGCCACCTCCATAATTAAAACTACGGGTACGGATATTGCCGTTATAATTAGGGTCGGCCCTGATGGAATTATAATTAATGTTCACCAGCACACCGGCATCCAGCCAGTTATTCAGGGAATAACCGATCTCGGGTGTTCCTCCGACATTGAAACTATAACTGCCGAATCCAAGGCTCAGGCTACCGCCGACAAAAAGATTCTGTTTACTGAAACCTGTAGGGGGTCCCTCATCGGAATAGGTATAGGTTTGTTTGGGCATATGCTGCTGGGCTATCCCTATTTTAACGGTAACCAGTAAACATGCTGCAATGAAAACCTTTTTTATCATGATCATTATTTTATCGGATCGAATATTTTTCCGGCATTTAAAATATGGTTAGGATCGAAGGCCCGTTTGATCTGGCGCATCAGATTCAGTTGTACATCGCTGAATACGATATCCATGAAATCCTTCTGGATCAACCCGATCCCATGCTCTCCGCTGATCGTTCCCCCTAACCCATGCACAAGTGTGAATAATGCACGCAGGCTTTCGATCATCTGCGGATCGTCCTGGCTGTTGGCTGTCCCTTCCTTCTTTATACGAATATGAAGATTGCCGTCTCCGGCATGTCCATAACATACCGCTTCGAAACCATATTGTTTTCCTAATGTTTTCACGCCGCGGATAAGGGCCGGCAAGGCGGCTCTGGGAACCACCGTATCTTCTTCGATCGTATAACCGTCGATCTTCACAGCTTCCGCCACCCTTCTGCGTATTTTCCAAAGCTCAGCCTTTTGAACGGCATCATCGGCAAAAAGAATGTCTGCGCCTGCCTCATATTCTTCCAGCAACCCGGCGATGGCTTCCATCTCGCTCATCAGCGTCTCCAGGTGATTGCCATCGACCTCGATGATAAGATGGGCTTCAATACCTTCGTGCAGGGGAAGGGAACTCTCCACAAAACGGCTGGTGATCCGTAAAGCATCGATTTCAACCAATTCCAGGGCACTGGGCGTAAAACCCGCCCGGAATATCGCACTAACCGCTTCTCCTGCCTTCTCCAGCGACCGGAAGGGAACCAGCATCAACAGGTCATATTTTGGCAGCGGAATAAGTTTTAAAACGATCCTGGTCACGATCCCGAGGGTACCTTCGCTTCCCACTATCAGCTGGGTCAGATTATAACCAGTAGAATTTTTTAATACATTCGCTCCTGTCCAGATGATCTCCCCGGTAGCCAAAACTACCTGGAGGTTCAATACATAATCCTTAACCACCCCATATTTAACCGCTTTTGGTCCACCGCTGTTCTCCGCAATATTCCCTCCGATAAAACAGGACCCCCTGCTGCTGGGATCCGGCGGATAAAATAACCCTTTCTCTTTTACGGCATTTTGCAAGACCTCCGTTATCACTCCCGGTTCCGTCGTCACCTGGCCGTTCTTTTCGTCAATGTCGAGGATCGTGTTCATTCTTTCCGTGGAAATCAGAACCCCGCCTAACTGGGAAAGCGCACCTCCGCTAAGACCCGTTCCGGCTCCCCTGGGGGTAACCGGTATCCGGTGAAGGTTGCAAATACGAAGGATCGCGCTGATCTCCTCGGCCGTCCGGGGTTTCAAAACGATCTCCGGCAGGAAAAAAAGCTCTTCCGTTTCATCATGTGCATATTTTGACATGGACTCTTCGTCCAGTAACATATATGACTTTCCGACTATTTGTGTAAATTCCTCAATCCGGTCTGCATTGATCAAACCCTTACCCCCTGGTATACCCATGCCTTAAAATTTGCGCAAAAGTCCGATAAAAATGGATAATTCCCTTTAATTAGATGCGATTTTTCTGCAATCATTGTTTGAAAGTCGGACAAAGGGATTGGTGTTTGTCTCCATTATATTCATTGAAAAAACCCTGGCTGATCAATCCGAATTCCCAGGCTCCAAACCCACCGTCATAATGTTTTAGGTTGGAGGTAGTAACGTCATAGGTGAAAGTCAGCTTGATATTTTTATAAATGAACCCGATCATGGGAATGACCGCATCTCCGGCCCGGTAATACAGGCCGCCGATAACCTGCTGATCCCCATTGTCCTGCAGATTGTATTGGGCGTTGAGTCCCAGGACTGCTTCCGATGAACCCGCCATACTCGTATAATAACCCATCGGGTTGAGGATAACCTGGTCGCTGGCTTTGATACTGGCATTTACGAAGCCGATAAATCGTTGCGGGATCCGGCTGTCAAAGCCTGCAGGATCCGTAATAAAAAAGGATTCCCTGGCCCGGTTAATATGCTGTACCGAGAACCCGGCATTTACATATAGTTTATTCGTGGGAAAATAAGCATAGTTCATACCCACCTGCATATCGAAATAATTCACATTCGGGCGGTCGATGACCACACTGGTAGGAAGGTGAACGTCAAAGATCTTTCCGTCGAACTGATCGGGAAATTTTAAATTGGTGGTATTGACCCTTTTATTGACCAGGCCGACATTGAATCCCGCAGAGATCAGACTAGCGTATCCCACCATCTGGTGATAAGCCACCGATCCGTATACCTGCGTAGAGGTAAGGGCGCTGGAGCCGGCATCATCGCGCATGATCATACCCCCAAGCCCCATCCAACCATTCTCGATCCTGTTTCGAAATACCTGTGCATCCCCCCAAACACTCATGGTCCGGTAGGGGGCGGCCATAACAGAAGACCATTGATCGCGGTAATTGGCCCCGATACGATAATCCGCATCCGGGATGAAACCGGTATTGGCGGGGTTGGTCGATAAGGGCGAATTGAACCATTGTGAAAAATGAAGGTCCTGTGCGTTACCGTTTAACGCAACCCACATGGAAACAATGCCCAGTAATACTATTTTATTCACACTCCTCGATTTTTAAAAACAAAGACCCTGGTTTAAAAAATCAGGCCCAGTCCTGCCAGTAATCTGAATAACGTTAACCACCTCATTTTGGTTGTCTGATGACCAGACAATATACCTTTTTAAATTGACCGGAAGTTCGCGGGCCCCGGATCTGTTTGCCCGATCTACCGTATCAACGTTATATCCCCTTTTTTGGTGGCGTGTTTTCCATCTGAAAAATCCGCCTCCACCGTATATCCATAGACATCCATCGGCTGCAAGACCCCTCCGCGGGTACCATCCCATCCCTGGTTGGGGTCATTCGTCTCAAATACCAACTGGCCCCAGCGGTTATAGATCCTGAATAACAAACGGGTAATACCGAAACTCGCCACTTTCACAATACCGTTCTGTCCGAAACGGCCGGGGGTAAATGCGTTTGGAACATCCAGCAAAGGATGGATCAGGGTCGCGACCCTTTTACAAGCTGTATCGGTGCATCCGAACTGATTATAGGCCACCAGGCAGACATCGAAAGTATCGGTGAAAATATACAGGTGTTGGGTGGTATCCAGGCTTGTCTTAATAGCTGAATCGCCGTCGCCGAATGAATACCTGAACCTTGTTCCCCCTACCGAGCTATTAAAGAAGATTATCGGGGTATTGGCCACCGGTGGAGAAGGGGCGAAGGTAAAGGAGGCCGTCGGCTTACCGCTAACCGTAATGGCGAATTGGGTTTGATCCTGCTTATTACAGGTGGTCGGATCCAATTCCAGCAACTTGACTATATAAGTTCCGGGATTCTGGTATACATAAGTAGGATTTGTTTCCGTAGAAGTACCCACCCCGTCACCGAAATCCCAAAAGAACTGGACTCCACCCAGGGAAGTATTGTTAAAATAGGCCGAATAAGGAGCGCAACCTGTAGCCGGGGTAACAAACTGGGCTTTCGCCATAGGTGATACCCTTATCGTTTTGGTCAGGGTATCCGGAAAATTGCAATAATGCGTGTCTACCAGCAACAATTTCACATTATAGGTTCCCGCCTGCATAAAGGTATGATCGACGACACCAAGACCCATGGGTGGAGTCTGTGGGGTCTGGTCGCCAAAATCCCATACAAAGGATGTATTGGTGAACGGTTTGCCTACCGGTACCTGTGATTGATTGGTGAACAGATACTCCAGGGAGGTACAAATGGCAGGCTGCGCTTTGGCATAAATATAATCCAGGATCGCCTTGTCGGTACGGGCTATAACATGGCGGTAGGTAGTGTCCCTTCCATTACAGCTGTTCTCGTCAATGGCCACCATCATGACTGTGTAAATGCCCGGGTTATTGTAGGTATGGCTGACGATATAATCCGTCGTCGCAAAATCTCCCCCTCCATCCCCAAAATTCCAGATATAGGACTTGGCATTGCGCACCGTATCCTGGAAAACCGCATCCATGACAATACAACCGGAGGTGTCATAAAGACGTCCGTTGACAGAAGCCCGCATACCGGCTGCGACTCCGGCATAATTGAAAGCGATCTTTACCGCGGCCACATTACAGCCATTTGCACCCGATCCATTCGCAGGAGCCCAGACGCCGGGCGTTGTTGGAAATCTGCTGGCAGCCCCTCCATTGCAGTTGGCGCAAATGGCCTGGTAAATGATCCCGTTCTGATCATACCGGCTGGTTCCCCCATCTACATGTTCGCTGATGCTTTTCTGGGTATCCTTTTGCCCCAGAAAGGTTCCATATAATATATCGGTTACATTCTTTTTAAGAACGATAAAATAAAAATCCCTGTTATCCGTCAACTTTTGGATGGCATCCGGAGTGATGGGCATATTCAGCGTTCCGGCCTGCCCGTATGGATCCGGCCCGCCCAGGATCCACCCGCCCCAACCCGAGACATATACATTTTCACAACGGTCAACCAGGAAGGCCACCGGTGAGATATTGGGCAATCTGGCGCCCGGAGTTCCGAAGGTCGTGGAATAGACGTACCCGGAAAGGTCCGGCAGCATCTTGGATACGAATTGTTTGGCTCCTGCATTGACGTAAGGTGCATTGATCACCGGCCATGTTCCGTTAGTCGTTCCCATCACATAGGGGAACCCTTTTTTATCGACCTGTATACCGTATACGGCATCCCCGGCGCCGGTTCCAAGAAAGGTGGTCTTTTTTTGGGTTGTCCCATCTGCTGAAATGATCGTCACAAACCCATCCGAGGTCCCTCCCTGATAAGCCGTCTGGATCACATTGGATTTGTCACCCGGAAAATTCCCGCTGGTGGTAGCGCCGGCGACATAAAGATCTCCATCGCCTAAGGGAGCCCGTTTCAGCACAAATGCGGCATCGCAGCCACCGCCGCCCAGAAAACTGCTCCATAGCAGGTCATTACAATCGGGATTGATCTTTAAGACCACACCGTCCTGAAGCCCCCCGCCAAATGTCTTTTGAAACACGTTTCCCCGGATAGGGAAACCTCCGGCGGCTTCCGTCAATGCAGAAGATTTTGTAGATGCAGCGACATATATATTGTTGTTCCAATCCACAATGACCTCGCTGCGTGTATCATCCCCATAATTACGTACCAGGGAATCAGGCTTATCTGATCCCGTCCTGACCTGGTCAGCCATATTCACACAATCGTCGCCGCTGCCACCTATTCGCATGCAGCCAAGCATCTGGTTGCCGCCTGCGGATATTTTGGCCACGAACATATCGGCGCCGCCTCCATTGCCAAAACGGGTCTTTGCCGGAAAGTCTACCGAATATGTCCTTCCCAGTACGATCAGATTGCCATTTGGATCACAGATCATGCTGTGCGGGGTCTCGGTGTCACCGCCACCTAAAAAAGTGGAGTATAGCATGTTACTGCCATTACTGCTGAATTTCATAATGCTCACATCGAAATTCCCCCCCCCGAACTTTGGCTGGAGTGGGCCTGTATTATACGGGTAGGCATTGCCGAAAACAATTCCCCCTGCATAAAAACTTCCGTCAGGTCCGGGCGTTGCGGTAAAACCCCAATTGCTGATTGTACTGCCCGTAAACGAAACAAAGACCAGGGCGGGGTCGATAACCAGGGTCGACCCGTCCGGATGATCGTCAACCTTGAATTTAACGGTGTTCCCATTGCGGATATGGTACTTGCAGCCAATTTCAGTCTTTCCGTTCTCATTGAAGAAAAAAGAATAGGGGGCCAGCTCCTTTACCATTCCGACGGAGGTGGTGATCTCCAGCTGATTTTTTTTAGTACCCAGTTTATCCACCCCTTCGTACAACATTTCGATCTGGTCCACATTGCCTCCCGGGTGGACGATGATATCATATTTTAATTTCCCTTTATCGGAATAATAACGAACATCCACATTCGGATACATGTTTTTATAGGTTACTCCCTGAAATATCCGGCAATTTCCTGCCCATTTGGAAGAATCCTTTCCGATAAAATAATTGTTATAGGAAGGCAAGGGCTTATCCGGTACTATCTCCGCCTGATCGCTGGCGCCCACGAAGGACATGCGGTAAGCGTGTGACCGGACATCCATTCCTGCGTTCCCGGTTTCGGGAGCTCCGGGACCCTGTTCCCCTTTTTTACCGGCGGTGTTTGTTTTTCCTCCGTTAACGGAGCCCATCAGGATGCTTTTTTCCCTATGATTACCGTTCAGCCGCATCAGGTCATCGGGATGATGCAACAGAACCGTAAATCCCTTTTTATCCAGGAAGAACGCACCCACTTTCATTTCTCCTTTAAATTTGGCCTCACTGCCCCATTGGCCTTTGTTCTCCACAAATTCTATGTTGGAAGCCCCATCCTGCGCATGCCCGGTATTAACAGAAGCAAGCAGAATTATACAACTGATCCACGAATTTCTTACCATCCTTCTCATTTTCCTTATAACAATTTACAAAAAATATAAATACATTTCCGGGCTTTTTTCTGCTCTCTTTCAGCCCTTATAACCCGCAAATTTGAGTCCGGAATTCAGCGGTTCAACTGTCTTCCTGTCAAAGTCCGGTCATATTCCAAGCCGCTACCGGATCAAGGTGATATCACCTTTTTTCGTTGCACGGGTTCCATCGAAATATTCCGCTTCCAGCGTGTACGCGTACACATCCATGGGTTGAAGGTTTCCTTTAAACATTCCATCCCATCCTATATACGGATCGTTACTTTCGAAGACCTTTTGGCCCCAGCGGTTATATATCCGGAAAGCCATTTTTACTATCCCGAACCCAACCACTTTTACAATACCGTTCTGTCCGAAACGGCCGGGAGTAAAAGCATTCGGTACATCCAGCAGCGGATGAACGATGGCAGGCACCGGGTGACAGACAGTATCGGGACATCCGAATTGATTTACCGCCACCAGGCATGCCTGAAAAGTATCGGTCCGGATATATTGATGGATCACCGTATCCAGCGAATTTTTGGTCGTTGAATGACCATCTCCGAATAACCAGGTGCTGCTGACGACCCCACCGGTCGAGTTATTATAGAACACGGTCGGTGTATTGACAACCGATGGTAGGGGGAGATACGAAAAGGCAGCCGTTGGTTTTCCGCTAACGGTGATGGTCATTTGCATACTGTCCGCGATATTACAGGTAGAGGAATCCACTACCTTTAATTTGACGATATAACTTCCCGGATCGGGATACAAATGCGGCGGAGGGGTCCGGTCGGTTGAATCGACGGTACCGTCGCCAAAATACCAATAATACTGCTGACCCGCAATGGAAGTATTATTGAACACGGCTGTATAGGGTGCGCATCCCGAAGATGGCGTTACAAATTGTGCCTTTACATTCTGGGCAATATTCAGTGATTTGGCCAGTGTATCCGGGAAATTACAATAATTGCTGTCCGCCAGGATCAGTTTAACGGTATAAGGCCCCGGAGAAGGAAAGGAATGATTGGTAATACCCAGGCCAGCCCGGATCTGCGATGAATTATCTCCAAAATCCCAGAGAAAGGAAGTGTTGGTGAATGCCTTGGTCCCCGGATAAGTGGACTGGTTATTAAAATCGAAATCGAGAGAAGTGCAGGGCAATACTTTCGCATAAGTATAGGCCAGGACCGACGGGTCGTTACGCGCCGTAATATGCATGTATACCGTATCGGCCACATTGCAGGTGCTGGAATCTATCGCTACCAGGGTTACCAGGTAGGTACCCACCAGATTATAAACATGCGTAACGGAATAATTGGTGGTCGTATCCTTTTTACTCAGGTCCCCGTAATCCCAGATATATAATTTCGCATTCCGGATAGTATCCTGCAACGTCGCGGTCAGCGGAACGCAGCCAAGACTATCCCCCCGCCCCTTCAGATCGGATTTGAGACCCGCTCCGACTCCCGCAAAATTAAAGGCAATTTTTACTGCGGCCTCATTACAGCCTCCGAAAGATACTGCCCCATTCGCGGAAGCCCAGACCCCGGGGGTGGTAGGGAATACCGCACCGCCGTCACAATTGGCGCAAATGGATTGATAGATCACTCCTTGTTTGTCGAACCGGCTTGTGCCGCCATCCACATGATCGCCCAGCTTCCCATTTTGTTGTCCGAAGAAACTGCCATACAACTGCGAGGCTGCATTTTTCTGCAATACAAAAAAATAGAAATCCGCTCCGTCCGTACCAGGTTTTAGAGCGTTACCCGTTGTTTTCAACCCGTTCGTTCCGTCGTTGTTATATTTGTCGTCGATATTAATCCCTCCTCCCCATCCTGAAACGTATACATTTTCACAACGGTCCACCAGGAAAGCTGTAGGAGAGAGATTGGGATAGGTTCCTCCGGGCCCGAAATTAGCCGAATAGATGATGCCTGAAAGATCTGGCTGCAGTTTGCTTATGAATTGTTTGCCGGTGGCCTGGTTATTATTTTGATTGAACGGTGAATTTACAGGAGGCACCACCCCTGTGGTCGTTCCCATAATATAGGGGAACCCTTTGTTATCGACATCGACCCCATAAATTACATCCGTCCCGGTTGTCCCGAAATAAGTGGTCTTATAAAGAATGGATCCGTCATTTTTGATCATGGAAACAAAACCATCCGCTCCGCCATTGTTCGTGGACCGGATAACAGTGCCGGAACCGGTCCCTTTAAGATCATTGCTTATGGTTCCGCCGGCTATGTAAAGATTATTGGTAAGAGGGCTTAAAGCCAATACGAACGCAGCATCTGCGCCGCTCCCACCAAGATAGGAACTGAAAAGGATCGCTGTGGCATCCGGAGTGGTCTTGAGGACTACTCCATCCTGGCCGCCGCCGGAAACCGTTTGGAATGCCCCTGTCGAAACAGGAAAATCCACAGATTGGGTGCAGGCAGCCAGATATATATTATTTGCGCCGTCCAGGATCACTTCGCTCCTTCCGTCATCGCCATAGTTAAGACGAAGCTCCTGGGTACCAGGAGTACCCTCTGTATTATATTTCGGTTTGTAATTGACCCCGTCAGATCCCTTTCCACCGATCCTCCGGGAACCGATGAGGCCGGTTCCGTTGGCATTGAATTTGGTCAAAAAAAGATCGAATCCGCCTCCCTGGCCGTAGGTGGTAATTCCGGCAGGGTAAGTTGGGAAATCGGATGAAGAGGTTCTCCCTGTTACCACCAGGTTCCCCATCGGATCGCAAACCATACTATGCGGTTGTTCGTCACCGGTGCCTCCCAGATAAGTGGCATAAAGTGCGGTGGTTCCGCTGGAATTGAATTTCATGATGGCAATGTCGTAATTATATGGATAGATTACCTGCCCCTGATTATTCTTAACTATCCCTTCTGAACCATCGCCTCCTTTATACCCGCTTTGAAAGGCTCCGGGAGTCGTATAGAAATCATTTCCGCTGAACCCGGGGTAATCGAGCGCAATTCCACCGACATAAAAATTCCCGGATAAATCATACGTGGATGTATAGCCCCAGTTATCCGATTTACTTCCGGTGAATGAACAAAATACTTCGGTGGGATCGATTACCAGTGTCGCATCAGGGGAGTAATTCTTTATACGGAAACGGATACTGTTTTTTCCAACAAGATAGTATTCGCATTCAAGGTCTCTTTTCTCCTTAGTATCCAGTTGGTAGGCATAGGGCTCCATTTCTTTGACCGTTCCGGCGGAGGTCCTGACCTGCACCTGGTTCTTTTTAATAGTCAATTTTTCCTGGCCTTCATATTTCATGGATATCTGGCCAGGGTCGGCACCCGGATGAACGATAAGATCGTATTTGAGAAACCCGCGGTCGGTATAATAATGCAGATCGATCCCTTTATATATATTCCTGTATAAAACGCCCTGGTATTTTTTGCATTGCGATACCCATTGAGCAGGGTCTTTCCCGGTAAAGTAGTTCAAATAAGTAGGGAGGCTTTTTTCAGGAAGGATCTCCGTCAACCCGTTGGCATTCTCAAAACTTACCCGGTAGGAATGGGAATGAAGGATCATGTCAGGATCGGAGGCTTCGCCCCTTCCATCTCCGTCTCCGGGAATAGCCTTACCGGGCGGATAAGAAATTCCCCTTACGCCTGGCTGGATGGATGTAGTCCTTCCCGCAATGGCAGCAGTGGCAGTCGTTACGGTGTTTGTTGCAGTGTTTGTTGCCGTGTTTGTTGCGGTGTTTGACCGGGGACTCTTTTGTGCCCCCTTACCCATATGTAATTGATATTGGATCCTCCGAAGATCAGTGGTGTCATGCTGGATAACTGTAAAGCCATCCTTGTGCAGAACAAATGTACCGGCATTCATTTCCGCCCTGAACTTCACAAGGGAGCCCCATTGGCCCTTATTCTCAACAAATTCAAGATTTGAATAGCCTCCGGACTGCGCTGTGAGATGAAGGACGGAAAAGTTGACCAAAATGGCAATAAGGCTGATTCTTCCCAAATTTTTGTATTTTCTCTATTTGAAGGTTAATCTGTCCGGTTCTATCCTGATTTGTCCCTAAGAGATCCTTACCTTAAATTTACGAAATCTTACTCCACTGCGTTTGCCCATGTTGAACCTGCAGGTAGTTTTTCAGGTTCTTGTTCTCTTCACTGCTCAGATCAGGGTCAATTCCCAGGATCTTATCGGACATTTCGCGTGAAAGTTCCAGCCATTCCCTGTCCTGGACAATATTTGCCAGTTTGAAATTCAACATTCCGCTCTGGCGTGTTCCTCCTATGTCACCAGGGCCCCGGATCTCCAGATCCTTTTCCGCAATCTTAAACCCATCATTGGTGGCGCAAAGCGTGTTTAACCGTTCACGGGCCTCTTTGTTGAGCCTGGGACCTGTTAATAAAATGCAAAAGCTTTTTTCCGAACTCCTTCCAACCCTTCCTCTCAGCTGATGCAATTGGGAAAGTCCGAATTTTTCAGCGCTTTCGATCACCATGACTGTCGCATTGGGCACATTTACCCCTACTTCAATAACCGTAGTGGCGACCATGATCTGAGTATCTTTTTGCACGAAACGTTGCATGTTGGTCGTCCTTACTTCATTGGTCTGTCTTCCATGTACCATACTGATCCAATACTTCGGTTCCGGAAACCAGGCTTTCACATTTTCATACCCTTTCATCAGGTTCTCATAATCCAGGGTTTCAGACTCTTCGATCAGCGGAAAAATGATGTAACACTGCCGGCCCTTCGCCAGTTCATGCCGGATGAAATCCATGACCTGGGGTCTCTTGTCCTCGAAACGATGGACTGTGGATATTGGTTGCCTTCCGGGGGGTAATTCGTCCATTATACTGTAGTCCAGATCTCCATAAGCCGTCATGGCCAATGTTCGGGGAATGGGGGTAGCCGTCATAACCAGTACATGGGGAGGAATTATGGCTTTTTTCCATAACCGGGCCCGCTGGGCCACCCCAAACCGGTGCTGCTCATCCACGATCGCCAGTCCGAGCCTGTTGAATTGGACAGGATCCTCCAGGATCGCGTGGGTGCCGATCAATATATTAAGGGAGCCGTCGAGGGCTAGTCCAAGTACCTCTTTCCGTTGTTTGGACCGGGAAGAACCGGTGAGAAGACGGACAGTCAGCGGGAGGTCCTTTAACAGGTCAGAGATCCCTTCAAAATGTTGTTTGGCCAGGATCTCGGTTGGCGCCATCAGACAGGCCTGAAATCCATTGTCAATGGCGAGTAACATGGCAAGGAGGGCTACCATGGTTTTGCCGCTGCCTACATCTCCCTGCAAAAGTCTGTTCATTTGTCTTCCGCTGCCGGTATCCCGGCGGATCTCCTTCAGTACCCGTTTCTGTGCCCCGGTCAGTTCAAAAGGCAGGTATTGGGTATAGAACCGGTTGAAGATCTCCCCTACCTGGGAAAATACCACTCCTTCGGAATAACGGTGTCGCCGGGATTTGATCAGCCCCAGACGGATCTGGGCCACGAAAAATTCCTCGAATTTGAGACGGGACAAGGCCTGAAGATACAAATCCGGATGACTGGGAAAATGGATCTGACGATAGGCTTCATAACGCTGTATGAACCGGGTGGCTTGCCCTGTATTGGCGTCCTTATAGGTCCGGGCAGTTTCCGGCAGATTCTCGGGAAGATCTTTTTCTTTTACCAGGTTCAGCAGGGTCAGTGTCAGCTTGCCGATTTCCCGCCCGCCCAATCCTTTAGCCTTTAATTTTTCAGTGGTTGGATATACCGGGTCAAGATAGGGCTGTCCGTCGGCCTTTTCTTTTACGAATATCTCGATTTCCGGATGCGTGATCTGGGGTTTGCCCAAAAAAGCGCCTACCCGTCCATACACCAGGTATTCGGTGCCGACGGTCAATAATTTCTGAATCCCGTTAATCCCCTGGAACCATACCAGTTCCAGAAGGCCGGAATTGTCTTTTAAATGGGCGACCAGGCGACGGGTCCTTTGTTCGCCCAGAATTTCCATACTGACCAGTTTCCCGGCTACCTGGATATATTCTGTTTCCGGGGAAATTTCCCTGATTAGGTTGATCTTGGTCCGGTCCACATGCCGGTAAGGAAAATGATTCAGAAGATCGTTGAAAGTAAAGATGCCCAGATCTTTTTTTAACAGATCCGCACGGAATGGCCCTACCCCTTTCAGATATTCGATCGGACTGGCCAATATGGAGGCGATGTTACTGATAAATGAACTATTTCCGGCGAAGTTAACCCGTCATCTTAAATCTCCTGCAAGAAGTTTGTCCCTCCATTTAAACGGGTCACCCCATTTATTTAGCGTTCAGGGCAGACGTCCTGAGGGAATCAACCGGTCTCCGGTAGACCTCAATATTTCCCTGGGTCTCCCCTCTGCGCGGCGCCATAAAAGAATCGACCAGTTTATAATGCACCCTGAGAGAATCCCGCACCCGAAAAGCATAAAAATTGTTGAGGTTAGAGACATATTCGAAAAGGACCAGGTCATAATAATGCGCTCCTATCCGTTTTTCCAGCAATTCAGCCTGCCGGTTGAACATTCCCACACCCAGATGATACCATAAGGGTAGTTCCTGGTTTTTTTCCAGGGCAAAGGGTATTTCCGCTGCCAGAGGCGTCAGTTCGGACATATTCAGCACGCGGAGTCCCTCCCCACCACTATTTCCTCCCTTTCCACCCATCTTTAGAGGGGACTGTTGGGAGTGTGCATCCTTAACGATATCCATTTCCATCAGCCGGTGAATACCCGCAACCGTTGGAGGAGGCATTTTTATCCGGTCAAAAGTGGGCAACCCGGTTTCTATCCATTCTTCCATGGGTACATCCCGGTTACCGGTATCCCGGTTGATCATATAGGTATGTTTGTTCACTACATTCTCTCCGGTTGGTGAGAATTGAAGACCGGAGGATGCACCAGTCGCCGGGCCGGACCCGGTTACCCCGGCCGTTTCCCCGGAAGGTGCCGTTTTACCGTGGGGCAATACCCGTTCAACGTACTTCCAATAGGTGCCGCTCCACCAGAACAGGATCCCGCCCACCAGGAAGGCCAGTACAGCAGGCTTGCCAAAATTGACCGGCATGATGCCCGACAGTTGGGAAAAGATACAGGCAATAGCAAAAGCATGAAAAAAGATATTGTTATCCGGAGGTGTATAACTGGTGACCTGGAAAATGGCCGATTCCGCCAGGATCGCCCAGGTGAGCAACAACAGCAGCAATCCTTTTTTGTCGGCAAGCAGATTTTTCGACAATCCTCCCGGCTGGTTATAACGAATGACAGCCAGCATCAGGGTAAGAAAGAGATAAAATTTGATCCATTGGGAGGCCCCGAAAAATTCCTCTGCAATATCAGGAAGGGAGATCCTTGCCGTATGAGGAGCCTGCCCGTGATTGAACCAATACCCGAAACCCCATTTCGAAAAAACCAGGACGATCAGGGAAAGGAATACGGCACAACTTCCCGCAAAGATCACCAGGGGCAACCCCTTTTTTTCGAGCCAGCCATAACTGGCCAATAAACCGCAGCCAATAAGGAAAGCCAGACCACCTCCATCCTGTTTGGTAAGAAAAGAGAAACAAACAAAAAGCGCGGCGGCAATCAGCCAGCCAAAGGCAAATGGTTTAGCTCCCTTATTTGTACCTGTAAAGGTCCCGCCGATATATTTGAACAGAAAGGCAAGTGCGATGAGTTCATATACGATCACCGAATGATTGTACCAGGGCCAGAAATTAAAAAAGGAAAAGGATATACAGAACAGGAGTACGGCCGCAAAGCGGATTCCCTTATTCACAGACAGACTTTTCAGGATGGAACGGAAGGAAAGGCCTGCAAGGATATTTATAAACACCTGGGCCTTGACCAGGGTGATCATTTTTGGCCCGAATATTTTGAAAAAGAAGGCGGGAATGACCCAATACATTCCCCCCAGGGGAGTACCAAAATCGCGGAATGGCAACTGACCCTCACTGATACGATAGGCACCTTCCCAGGACAGGAATATGTTCACCCTATAGGGAAAGCGGATAAGAAGCGGGACGCATGCCAGCAGGATAATCAGCAACAGTTCCAATTTAGCTAACAGGTTCCGGGTCATTTGTATCGTTTTTGGTTATAAAATTAGCCCCGTAATGGATAATTTTAGATTTTAATAAAGGAATTTTGGAGCAAATAAAGGAACAAATTAACTAATTGTACTATTTAGGCTCAATATTATAATTTTTAGGTTTTTGTTTGTACTTTGTCGCGAATAATTTAATGCTGTGCAATACCTCAAACTCTTAAGACCTAAAGATTGGGCAAAAAATTTATTCCTTTTCATTCCGATGTTCTTTGCCGGAGAATTCCTCGACGGGGGCAAACTCCTTCAGGTAGGCCTGGGATTTATCGCCTTTTCTTTTATTGCCAGCAGTATTTATATCATTAATGACTACCGTGACCGGGAAGACGATCGCAAACACCCGGTAAAATGTAAACGCCCCCTGGCTTCCGGAAGCGTCTCCCCTACGATGGCCCTGGTCATATGCGGACTGCTCCTGGTAGCCGGATTCGGAATGGCCTGGATGATCCGGGACAAATTTCTTTTTGTGCTGGGTATCTATTTCCTGATCAATCTGGCCTATTCTCTCGGGTTAAAAAGTATTCCCATCCTCGATATTATGATCCTGGCGGTTGGTTTTGTACTGCGTATCAAGGCAGGATCCGTCATCGGGTTTATCCCCCTTTCCGAATGGATCGTAATCATGGTCTTTCTGCTGGCCATCTTTATGGCCATCGGAAAAAGAAGGGATGATGTGCTGCTGAAGTTAAGCTCAGGGGAGGATATGCGCAAATCCATCAAAGGGTATAACCTGGAATTATTGAATGTTTTGCTGGCCCTCGTTTGTGCGGTCATTCTTGTCGCCTACCTCATGTATACCGTCTCCCCGATTACCGTGCAGCATTTGGGAACGGACCGCCTTTATTATACCTGTATTTTTGTATTAGCCGGAATAATGCGATATTTGCAGATTATTTACGTATCTACCGATTCCGGCTCGCCTACTAAGATCCTTTACAAAGACCGTTTCATTCAATTAACATTACTCCTTTGGATCGCCAGTTTTATTTTCCTTTTATATACCAAAGACATCATTCTGTTTAAACATTGAAACGTATGCAAAAGCAAATCGCCAATTGGGGAAATTATCCGGCCATGGAAAGTGAAGAGAGGACTTTTACCCTGGTGGAAGATATTCATCAATATATAAAAACTACCGACGGATTTATCCCCCGGGGCAACGGACGTTGTTACGGCGATGCCTCCCTTGCTTCTCAGACGCTGAATACCACAAAATTCGACAAAATACTTTCTTTCGATACTAACAAGGGCATTTTTGAATGCCAGAGCGGCATCACCCTGGACCAGGTCCTGGAAGTGGTCGTTCCTAAGGGCTGGTTCCTGCCCGTGACCCCGGGAACCAAATTCATTACGGTCGGTGGGGCGATAGCCAGCGATGTACATGGCAAGAACCACCACGTGGATTTCTGTTTTTCCCATCATGTCGATGAAATGGATATTCTCCTTTCGGATGGAAGACTGGTTATCTGCGGACCCGACCGGGAAACGGATCTTTTTGAAGCGACCTGCGGCGGCATGGGCCTGACCGGCCTGATCACCCGCATTAAATTCAGACTTAAGAAGATCGAGACCTCCTTTATCCGGCAGAAACAGGTAAAAGCCGCCAACCTGGAAGAAGTCATCCAACTTTTTGACCAATACAAAGACTATACTTATTCCGTTGCCTGGATCGATTGTCTGAAAAAAGGCAAACATTTCGGGCGCAGCATCCTGATCTTAGGAGAACATGCCGTACCTGCAGACCTGAATGACAAACAGAAGAAGGAACCTCTTCAACTGCCAAAGAAAAAACAGATCGTTTTCCCGTTCAATCTGCCATCATGGGTATTGAATACCTTTACAGTAAAGGCCTTCAACTTCCTGTACTACGGGAAAAATTTCAAACGGGAGATCGATAATGTCGTCAATTACGAACCTTTTTTCTATCCGTTGGATGCCATTCTGCATTGGAACCGCGGTTATGGTAAAAAAGGGTTCATTCAATACCAGTTCGTTGTTCCCCTGGAAAGCAAACAAGGACTGATCGAGATCCTGAAGAAGATCAGCGAAAAAGGGCTGGGATCTTTCCTGGCCGTACTTAAGGTCTTTGGCAAACAGGAGAGCCTCATCGGATTTCCTATGGAAGGGTATACCCTTGCCCTGGATATCCCGGTACGCAAGGGTCTTTTCGAGACCCTGGACGAACTGGATAAGATCGTATTGCAATACGGCGGGCGACTTTATATGTCCAAAGATGCCCGTATGAAACCGGAAATACTTCAATCGGGTTATCCGCACCTTCCCCGTTTTCTGTCCATCGTCAAAAAATATAACCCGGACGGCCGGATCCATTCCGTCCAGTCCGATCGTTTATTATTGACGGGATCCGGCACCAAAACTACCATGATTAAAAATCTACCGGCAGCTGCCAAACAATCAGCGGAATAACGCTTTATAACCCCAATTACTATCAATTAAAATATTTCATGCCTACAGTTCTACTACTTGGAGCCAGTTCGGATATGGCCGTTGCCATAGCCAGGAATTTTGCGGAAAAAGGATATCATATACAGTTGGCTGCCCGCAAAGCGTCCAGGCTCCAGCCTTTGCAATCGGATCTTTCCATTCGTTATAACACCGTTTGTACGATCCACGAATTCGACGCGGAAAAACCGGCGGAACACCAGGCCTTTTTTCAATCCCTGGAAACCAAACCCGATGTTACCGTCAGTGTTTTCGGTTATCTGGGTGAGCAGAAACAAGCCGAGACCGACTGGAAAGAAGCAGAAAGGATTATCCAGGTGAATTATACGGGAGCCGTTTCCATCCTCAATATCGTTGCCAATTTTTACGAAACACAACAGAAAGGAACTATTGTCGGTATCAGTTCGGTTGCCGGGGAAAGAGGACGCCAGAGCAATTACCTGTATGGCAGCGCCAAAGCAGGTTTTACGGCCTATCTGTCCGGCCTGCGCAACAGGCTTTTTCACCATAATGTACATGTAGTGAGCGTTCAACCCGGGTTTGTATATACGAAGATGACCGAGAACCTACCTTTACCCAAATTATTGACGGCAACTCCGCAGGACGTGGCCGCCACCATTTATAAAGCCATTCAGAAAAAGAAAAATACGGTTTACGTAAAATGGTTCTGGCGCTGGATCATGCTGATTATAAAATCCATCCCCGAATTCATTTTTAAGAAATTAAAGATGTAAAACAGTCCGGAAAGTAATAAGGTAATGAACACGGAATGAACACGGAATGAATATCGAAATGAATAATAAGATCGCATTTTTTGATTTTGACGGAACGATCACTACTAAGGATACACTTTTGGAATTTATGAAGTTCAGTAAAGGGAAATTACCCTTTTACCTGGGTTTCCTGTTGAACAGCCCCTACCTGGTAGCCTTTAAATTAAAGCTCATTTCCAATCAGACTGCTAAAGAAAGAGTTCTGCGTTATTTTTTCCGGAACATGCCATTAGCCACATTCGAGGAAGAATGCCGGAATTTCGTGGCCCATGCCCTTCCCTTTTTATTGCGTCCCAAAGCGATACGGGAGATCGAACAATTGAAAGAAAAAGGGTTTACTGTAACCATCGTTTCGGCATCTCCCGAAAATTGGATCCGTCCCTGGGCTGATTCGCTCCAACTCAATCTGTTGGGCACCCGTCTCGAAGTACGGGAAGGTAAATTAACGGGAAAGGTGGAAGGCCGTAATTGTCATGGAGAGGAAAAGGTATCGCGCATCACCGAAAATTACACCTTGGCAGACTACTCGGAGATCTACGCCTATGGCGATACCGGTGGCGACAAACCGATGCTGAAGATGGCGAATATTTCCTTTTATAAACCATTCCGGTAAGCCTGCTTCAGCTTCTGTTAATCGGCGCCCTCTTTCACCAGGCTTTTTCGTAGAATGCCCATGGCCACATAAAGTATTGGGGAAATAAGAAATTCCTGCAGGTCGTCCGCAATGATCCGCAAAGAAAAAGGAGTTCGGGCAATCCCCCAGTCATAGGCTCCGAACAGGACCAGGAGCAAGAGACTGACCAGGTATACACCGTGCCATATCCGCATCATCCAGCCCACCGTATATCGTTTTAAGGTAAAGTTCCCGATCCCATAGGCAGTCAGGATGAACAGGAATTTAACGATATGGCGCAGCCGCAAGGGAATCTCCCGGGATAGACCATAAATAAAGTACAGGTAATAAACGATATACAGGAGGGTGATCGCTAATAAACCGGCAATAAAATACCATCTTTTTTTAGGAAGGCCGGAGGACATTCAGTCTCTGATTTTTGGTAAAGATATACCACAGCAGGAATATGAAGGCATATACTATAAAGGTGAAGACAAAATGATGGGAGAAATCCAGGTAAGCCTTGTAATGAATAAATATCAATACCAACAACGTGCAACGAATGATATTGAGCAGGTAGATCAGCGAAATACCGATGGCTGCAAAAATAAATTTCCTTTTAAGCGGGGCCGGAAAACAAAGAATAAACCCTGCGTACAGTACCATTAATTCCAAACCGTTACAGGCATCTGCTATACGCAGGGTTTTTTCTTCACCCCGGTAAATATCCATTACATTTCCCGAAACCATTCCTCCTTCAACTGCCATGCTATCCCTTAATTTTTGCACGGTGAAATGGCCGGTATTCGGTAATATATTCAACATACCTGTGGTCGCCACCCCAACCGACTGGGTCAGCGGGTCATCCAGGATTCGTTTGGGAGACAGTATAAATAAATAAACTGCCTTCCAGAGTATAAATAACACAATGGCCTTTATGAAAAATAAGGCAATAGGTCGGGGAATCTTTCCCCCCTTTAAATTAGCCGTTCCCACCGTTCTCAGGATAAAAAATACAGTCTAAATAGTACTGTTTGCGATAAGCTTCTTTTTGTTGGCATCGTAAATCATTTTGGTGCCAAGGCCAAGACCTGCAGCAAACAGGAAGACGATCCCCCCGTCAAGCGGAACACTGTTGCCCTTTCCGGTATCTTTATCATTGCCATAATGATTCCCGTTATCCCCATTATTCCCGTTTTGATTCCCATTATTCCCACTACCCTTCTTATCATCCTTATCAAAAAGGCCAATGATCCAATCGATCAAACCGTTAGCCCTGGTCTGGGTTGGTAAAAAAGTCGGCGCAATGATCAAAGCAGCGAACAGCAGTTTTCTAAAGGCTCTCATAATTAAACTATTAGTGTGAATAAAAAATGCATTTTCTATCTAAATCAACAAAAAAAATGTCCGAACAAGTGTAAAATATAAATCCTAACAAGTATAAAATTATAATTATATGAATTTTTCCCTTTAATTATCCGTTTTTATGCAATTACTATACCAAGGGTTTATTTATTCCCTGTCCAAAAGGGTGATAATGCCTTAGAATCTATAATTTGCTCAAAAAAAGAGGTGACGTCGGTCTGATGGCTTACAATCGGTAGGAGATAGGAAATTGCTGGTTCTAAATACAGGAATTGGTATTTTAATAGATTTAACCAGAATAACCCGGTAGGAATTTTGGATTTAAAACGGAGTTTGACAGGATTGGAGGAAGAATTAAGGTGTATACGTAAGAAAAGATACGACAGTTTGCTCTTGTAAAAAAATATTTTTTGTCTTCGTACCTTGTCCACAGTTAAGGGGTCTTTGGGTAGTATGCGTTTTAGGCTCGCGGATATAGGACATCTGCCCAATTATTTTTTATATTTGTGGCAGAAATTCAGATAGCTTGCTTTTTGATCTAAAGTCGTAATTAATTGGCAAAGGCTGATTATACAGTTGTTTTTTGCGGACGTGGAATAAGAATTCACCGAAATATACGTTATACATATACATTTTTTATAATTTCACCCTATATCTTAATACTCTTAATATGACTTTTATTGACAAATCCGTCGACGATCTGAAGGCTTTTGCAAAAGAAAAGAACAGTGAGTATGTTCACGGTGATCCCTTCCCCAATATTTATTTTGATAACTTTTTCATACCGGAAAGACTGAAAGAGGTTCTGGAAGAATTTCCTGATCTCACCCAAAAAGCGGACATTAAATTTAACGACCCTAACCAGGTCAAGCTCGCCTCAAAAGGAGAATATCGTTTCGGCCCCCTGACCAAAGAATTCATGCATTATTTGAATTCTCAGCCTTTTCTGGAATTTTTATCCGAATTGACGGGTATCGAAAACCTCATACCCGATCCCTTTTTTGACGGTGGTGGATGTCACCAGATACAGCCGGGAGGCATGTTAAAGCTCCATGCTGATTTTAACAAACATCCTATTACCAAACTCGACAGGAGACTGAATGTACTGGTCTATCTTAACGAAGACTGGCATGAAGAATATGGCGGACATTTTGAATTATGGGATAAGGATATGAAGGAGAGCAGAAAAAAGATCCTGCCTCTTTTTAACCGGATGGCCTTATTTTCTACTACTTCAACCTCCTATCACGGGCATCCCAATCCCCTGACCTGTCCGCCGGACCGTACCAGAAAATCTCTGGCCCTGTATTATTATACCAACGGAAGACCGGAAGAAGAAATTCTTAAAGGAGTCGAGGATCACAATACTATTTTCAAATACAGGAAGGACGATTCACAATCCCGTTTTTCCACGTCTGTTAAAGAAGCTATCCGTTTGATCATGCCTCCTATTTTATTAAAGGGCCTGAATAAATTAAAAGGCTAAATGACCGGAGCCGCCCTGGAATAGCATCATTCAACGTAAATACATGAACCCGTCCTTGGATAAAATAGATTTTCCACCTATCGAAACAAATAACTACCCAATCCCGCCCGGAGCTTCCACTGAGGCAATTCCCGTACTCAGGGGAAGGGATATTGTTATCGTAGGGCTCCAGCCCTGGTATTTTCCCACCGGCTGTAATGCCAAGAATATTGCCCAGCTCCTGGCCGAAAATAACCGGGTATTGTATGTCAATTTTCCCATCAAACGAAAAGCCTATTTTTCAAAGGTCGGAGATCCGATGATTGACAAACATGTTACCATCCTCAGGGAAAAGCAGGAAAAACTAAGGAAGATCAGTTCGAATCTTTGGGAATATTATCCCGGTACCCTTATCGAATCTGTCAACTGGCTTCCCTCTACCATCGCCTTTAATGCGGTCAATTATTTCAATAATCGCAAATTCGCTAAAGACATCCGGCAGGCTATCGGGGAACTGGGATTTAAACAGATCATTCTTTTTAACGACAATGAGGTTTATAATGGGTTCTATTTGAAAGAACTCCTGGAACCTTCCTTATACATTTACTATTTCCGGGATTTCCTGCAGGGTTACGATTATTGGAAAAAACATGTCTCCAAATTAGAGCCGGTACTAATCGGGAAAGCAGATGCCGTGGTCGCCAATTCCCTTTATTATGCGGAATATGGCTCCGGTTTTAATGACCATTCCTATTATATCGGACAGGGCTGTGATTTTAATTATTTCGATCATACCCGTTCTTTCGCAGTTCCGGAGGATATTCAACAATTGCGTTCCCCGATAATAGGTTATATCGGTGCCCTCGATTCAGCCAGGCTGGATCTGGAGATCATCTATACCATCGCCCGGGCAAATGCGGAATGGAATGTCGTTCTCGTAGGGCCTGAAGACGAAGTGTTCCGGCAAAGCGATCTGCATCAGCTTCCGAATGTCCATTTTACCGGCGGAAAGCCTTTCGATCTTTTACCTGCATATGTCAGGGCATTCACCGTTTGTATCAATCCGCAGCTAAAGAATCAGATCACCAAAGGGAATTACCCGCTTAAGATCGATGAATACCTGGCGATGGGAAGACCCGTAATCGCCACCCGGACCATGGCGATGAAGATCTTCGAAGGGCATACTTACCTGGCAGATAACCCTGGCGAGTACCCGGCCCTGATCCAAAAAGCCCTTTCGGAAAATAACCCGGAAAAAGAAAATGAAAGGATCGTCTTTGCCCGGAGCCATACCTGGGAGAATTGTATGAGTGAATTGTATAAGGCGATCAGTCTGGCCACAAAAGCAAAAAAGAAAGGTGTAGCATAGCCTGTCAAAACAAGACGATTACAGAAAAGAGTATATTATAAATTCTAACAGTTAATTTTTTACTTAAACCCCGCCAGCACATGGAATGGATATCGATCTTGAAATGTCCTTTTACCGGAAATGACCTCCGCGCTTTACAAACATCCGAACTGGATGCTTTAAATCAAAAAATAGCAAAGGGGGAGCTTTGGCAGGCTGATGGGAAACCATTTACCACTACCCTCTCCAAGGGTCTTATTTCCGTTAAAGGAGATTACATTTATCCGATCATCAAAGAGATCGTGTTATTAATGAAGGACCTGGCACTCGTTGATTCCAAAGAGCATATTTTAAAAGATACCATCAGTGCCGACAAACAACTGGTCAAGAATTTCTATGATGAAAAAGGCTGGTTCGCCAATGAAGAAGGGGATTATGAGGACGCGGTTATCTTTGAAGACCTTCGTGATGTAACGAAAGATTATATCAAAAAATGTCATGACCGCGTAAGCCGTTTCCTAAATCCCAGCGGCACCTATATGCTGGACGCCGCTTCCGGCGCCCTGCAGTTTCCGGATTATCTGCAATATTCCGCTGATTATAAATACCGGATCTGCGTGGACTTTTCCTTCACCGCTTTGACGGAAGCCAAACGCAAACTGGGAGATAAAGGAATTTGCGTATTGGCCGACATGACCAATATGCCGTTCAAGGACGGCCAGATTGACGGCTTCGTTTCCTTGAATACGATCTATCATATCCCCAAAGATGAGCAGGTGACTGCCATGAAAGAACTCTACCGGATCCTGAAATCCAAAGGTAAGGGAGTGATCGTTTATGAATGGTTCAAACATTCTCCCTGGATGAACTTCTGGCTCATGCGCTCCAGAGGCATGATGTTCATTAAGAACCGGATCGCCCGGACGTTCAATAAATTGGCACAGAAGGGTGCCCCCGAGAAATTATTATATTTTCATGCTCACCCCTACGAATATTTCAAGACCCATCTTCCCTTCTCCTTCCAACTGAAGGTCTGGCGTACCGTTAATGTTCCTTTCATGAAGGCCTATATTCATAAAGGATTGTTCGGGCAGCAGATCCTGAACTGGCTCTATAAAAAGGAAGAAGAGAATCCCGAAAAGTATGGGCTGAAAGGAGAATATCCGATACTGGTTTTTGAAAAGAATTAGTTTCAGTATTTAGCTGATTAAGAGAATAGTTTTATAAAATTTGCCGCCCCGGATGAATAAGTCATTCGGGGCGGTTTTGTTTTATTGAAGATCCATTTTATTTGCTACGTTAACGATCTTTTGAAACTATTACACTTTCGGAAATGAGAGTTCATACTAATTATGATTAAATTTTCGTATACGCACCTATTATTAATATAAATGCACCTGGATTGAAATTTTAAAAATACTTGATTGATTTCTAAAAAAAATAATTTCCTCCAAAAAAACATCTACTCCTGCTTAAAACAAACAGGTTATACATAGTAAAAATATAGAGCCAATCAGGCATATTTTAAATCCCGACCATAATGGAGTTTAGGATATTTTTTGTTTCAAATAAAAAATATATATTCATGCAATAATCCTGCCCTTACATTAATCCAGCCTTAGAACAAATCAAACTCTTAAACTATAAACAAACCTTTCTGATGAAAACCCTTTTCCTCCATCCAAGAGCCTATTCTCTTTTGCCCAACCTTCAACTATTCTTTCTGCTGACTGGTTCGGCCAGGCCTAGTCCTTAAACCATATTGTTTCCTCTCTTTTTTCAATCCATTACTGATCGTTTTCGGAAACAGGCATGTATTGTCTATCCCTAATCGAGAAATAAAATTTCATATGTCTACACTCCATAGATTGGCATTACTGATGCTGCCAATGATCGTATTTACACCTTTTTACGCAGTAGCTCAAACGACCAGTTTCAATTTCTCCAAGACTTCGCAAACTGTGGCAGGCTGGATCAATGTTTCCGGAGATCCAACTACCGGTATACGTACCGGATCGGATGCAACCGCCGGAATAGCCATTACCTCAATTGCAACAGCCAATTGGGCAAATTATAGTGGCTCTGCTGCTGCGGATGGCGGAGGTGCATCAGGAGGGACCTTTTTTCCTTCAGCAGTCATGCTAAATCATTGGTTTCAATTCGGCGCCACAAATGGTTTGTACAATGCCACAATTCCTCAATTGGAATTATCAGGTCTTAAAGTAGATAGTGTCTATTCGATAAAAATGACAGGAAGTTTTATTACAAATGTTCCAGGAACCTTCAATCTTAACCCAATGAGGTTCACCGTCGTAGGCGCAATTAACAATGGATATGTTTCTATCAATGGAAATTTTAATACTGCCGATGGAGCAGTTTTTAATAATGTCTCCCCAGATGTCAATGGGAAAATCAGAATATTCGTCAATACGTACGGAGGATCCAATGTGGCAAGCATTAATGGAATCCAAATCATTCGTGGCCATACAACTGCACCATCACCTATAGTAAGCCTGACATATCCACTTAATAACGATATTATCCTGAAGGATGGAGGAATTACACTAACATCCAATGCCTCAGAAACAGGGGGATCAATTACCAAAGTCGAATTTTTTATTAATAACAATAAGATAGGGGAAGATTCAACCACACCTTATAGTCTTATTTGGTCCGGACCAGATACAGGTACATATAGCATTAAGGTTAAAGCCACGGATGGATTCGGAAATAACAATTCGTCTACTGTCAATGTAAGCGTTAGGTCACTAAGCTCCTATTGGTCGCTTACAGGAAATACTGGAACCAAACCCGACAGCAATTTCCTGGGAACTATCGATAGTTTTCGCCTCGCATTCCGGACAAAGAATCTCGAAAGAATGAGTATATCTCCCACCGGAAATGTCGGGATTGGCACAATCACTCCATTGGCCCAATTACATACAACCGGTAGTGTAAGATTCGATCAATTTAAAAACGATAGTGCGTCTACCTCTGTTTTAGTTACGGATACGATCGGGAATCTGAAGTTGAAAAAATTAATTTTTGCAAATGGGCTTACTCAAAAGGGAGATTCGATAGTCTTAGGTGGGGACGTGGATATAACAAAATATGCCGGAGGACAGTTTAATTTGAATTTTTTAAACCCAACTACAACTTATTATTCCAAATTGACAGCTACGAACAATAATTTATCTCTCAGCTCGAACAATCCAAGTGGGGGTTACCTAAGTGGCTCTGCTTTAAATTTAAACTCCGATACCACAGGTGGCAATAATGGTTCTAATTATATATTGGAGAGCTATATAGGGCCAGCAACTGCCTCACATAGGTTTCATTCTACGATTAGTGGATTTACAGAACTTCTGCATGGGCAAAGCGGTATAAAAATAGAAGCGGCAGATTCACTTGGGTCAACATCCATAGAAATGCAAGCGACAGGGTCGATAAAAATGAATGCCTCAACTGTACAATTTCCATCTTTTGTTAATAATGCTGCAGGAGATTCAGTTCTAACTACGAATGCTCAAGGATATCTAAAGCTTAAATCCATTACCGCTCTTAGTAATCTTTCCAGGTGGAAAATATCAGGAAATACAATCTTCGACAGTTTGGATAATGTCGGCATTGGAACCTCAAACACCCAGGGGTATAAATTAGCAGTAAACGGAAACGCCATTTTCACCAAAGCAAAGGTAAAACCACAAAATCTTTGGCCGGATTATGTGTTTAAGCCCGGGTATAGACTACAAGAGTTAAAGGAAGTAGAGCGATATGTGTCAGAACATCAGCATTTACCGGGAGTAAATTCGGCTGCAGAGGTAGAAAGAAATGGCATAGACCTCGGACATAATCAGGTTACCTTACTAAAAAAGATTGAAGAATTAACCCTTTACCTAATTGAACAGGATAAAAAATTGACACAACAGGAATTGGAGATACAACGATTAAAACAGCAGAATAGACAACTACAGGATCAGTCTAAAAAACTGACCGACTTGCAGAATCAGCTAGAACAATTGAAAAAGGGAATGTGATAAAAAATCATTAGTCATGAAAGCATCTCGTCAAAATCATAGTCTTAAAAAATCGATCCTCTTCCTCTTTTTAATTTCGATATTCGGCAGCATTTGTTTACAGGGTCAAATTACTACCAATTTTAATTTTTCCAAAGCTTCGCAACCAGTAACAGGGTGGATCAATATATCCGGAGATCCGACAACTGGAGTTAGAGTTGGCAGCGATCCAACTGCAGGAATTAATATAACGTCGATTGCAACGGCCAATTGGGCGAATTATAATGGATCTTCTGCTGCCGATGGAGGGGGGGCGCCTGGCGGTACATTTTTCCCAGCAGCTGTCATGTTGAATCATTGGTTCCAATTCGGAGGTTTTTATGGTCTTTATAATTCCGCTTTACCGCAACTGGAAATCTCCGGGCTTAAAGTCGATAGTGTATATACGATAAAAATGACTGGCAGTTTTATCACCAATGTCCCTGGAACTTTTAATTTGAACCCGATGCGATTTACCGTTTCCGGTGCCATTATCTATACGGGGATTTCCATAAACGGCAATTTCAATACTTCCGGAGGAGCCACATTCAATAATATAGCATCAGATGCTAATGGCAAAATAAGGATATACGTCAATACCTTTAGCGGGTCAAATGTAGCCAGTATAAACGGAATCCAGATTATTCGAGGGCGGACTGCAGCTCCGGCACCAAACATAAGTATTACCCGTCCCCTGAATAATGAGGACATATTAAAAAACCGCACAGTTACCATTACGGCTAGTGCTTCAGAAACCAACGGAGCAATTGGTAGGGTAGAGTTTTTTTTGGATAGCAATAAAATTGGAGAAGATTCATTAGCACCTTATAGTATTGTTTGGCCTGTAAATAAAGAAGGAAGTTCTATAATTAAAGTTAGAGCTATTGATACCCTGGGAAATACTCAAACAACATCAATCACTGTTAATATAAAATCTTTAAATACCTATTGGTCGGTGCTTGGGAATATCGGCACTAAACCGGATAGCAATTTTTTAGGAACTACAGATAGCCTTCGTCTTTCCTTACGCACCAAGAGCCTTGAACGATTGAGTATTCTGCCAGATGGAAAAATTGGTATTGGTGTAAAAACCCCTACAGCACAACTACATACTACCGGAAGTGTCCGATTTGGCCAATTTAAAAATGACAGTCTTTTTAATTCCGTATTAACCACTGATACAAATGGTAATATAAAGCTAAAATCGTTTAGATTCTCAGGAGGGGTAATAGAAAAAGGTGATTCAGTAACTTTGGGAGGAACGGTGTTGATCCAGCCATTTCAATTAACTTATAAAAATGCACTGGATCCTAAGAATTCTATTAATATAACATCCGCTGTAAATAGTTTAAGCTTATACAAATTAAGTCCTGTTCGTACTTTTCCTAATCCATTCTTAACAGTTGGCCTAACCCTCTATACAAGTAATCCAACAGCACCCCCACTAGGTTCGTCCCTCAGATATGTTACTGATTCGACTCTAATTGCCATGTTCTCTACCCCCCTCGGAGGCTCCATCCAATTTTCACTTGGCTATTTTGTCGGAGGCACTTTGTCGATCGGATCCAACCATTTAATGATTTATTATTTCAATAAAATTCAATTCCCCTCGCTACCCAATTACGAAACCGCTGACTCACTTCTAACTACTGATACACAAGGTAAATTGATGCTTAAATCACTCTCTTCTTTCGGCACATCCGGTCATTGGCAGGGAGTAATTAATTCCATTTTCAATACCCAGGATACCAGCGTAGGGATAGGCACTTCGAATACAGCGGGGTATAGACTGGCAGTAAATGGCACAGCTTTATTCACCTCTATAACGGTAAAAGCCCAAAATGCATGGCCGGATTATGTATTTCATCGGGACTATCACTTACCTGAATTAAAAGATCTGGAAAGGTACCTGAAAAAGAACCGGCATCTCCCTGGCATTTCTTCAAAAGATGAAATTCAGAAGAACGGGATCGAATTGGGAGACAACCTAACAGCGCTACTCAAAAAAACAGAAGAGTTGACCTTGTATCTGATTAACCAGGAAAAAAGGCAAGCCGCTCAAACACAAGAGATCCTGGTGTTGGATAAACAGTCAAAACAGATGATAGAACAAGAAAAAATGATCGATTTATTACAGGAACAACTGAACAAATTGAAAAAGAAAAGGCGGCAGACTATTATTCAAAAATAAAAGCAGGCGCATAAATTTTATTGATATGCCCTTGGATAAAATACGATGGATCAGATATATTATGTTTTTTTCCCTTTGTTGTATAGGCATGGGTAAAAGGTCCTATGCTCAGATTGATTCGGCTAAAACAAACATTATTATTCATTACCCCAGGCAGAGCTCCTGCAAATCCAGTTTTATGGATTCGATAGTTTTACCAAATCCGCGAACACACGATGTGACGGTTATACGGGAAATCCCCGAAACAAAATCAATGGCCCCAAATTCTTCTTTCTTCCAATTACATGGTAACATAGCCTATACTTTCGATTACCGAGCCAGGCTGGATACCCCTTTCGCCGCATCCAATCTTCAACAGCATAATGAACAAATCTATGCGAATGCAATCCTCAAAGGAAAATTCCCTTTCCGTTTGTATTTAAATTCCAGGCAATCAAATTCGCCCTATTTCCGAAACTTTACCGATATAAATATAGATTTTAATCATCGGCAATATCAGCAGGGCATTAAGGATGTTATGATTGCCGATATGATTAAAAAGACTTCTCTTTCAGATAGTACCCGGAAATTTGAGGAAAAGGTGAATGCTCAAAGGGAGAAATATTTCGCTTTAAAGAATTGGATTGACAACCCAGCCAGGACCCAGGAAATAGTGGAGGAAAAAGAACGACTGTACAGGAAAATGCTTTTGCTGTCAGAGGAGAAAGACCACTTGGCAGGCTCAAAAGAGCTTCCTGAAATTTTTCAGGAAGCTCCAAGGAAGGCGGGGTTTTCAAAATTCCCCGGCAAAGGCCTTCCTCTATCGAAAGATTCCCTTTCCAGACAACTTGGTACACAAATCGATTCTATTTGGACGACAATGCATCAACCTGGCGAAACAGAGAAAAAAATTAAGGCCAAAAAAGGTGTTGCTGATTCATTATATAAAATGATTCAGGTGAACCGTCGTTGGATAGATAGCATAGGGATGGCAAGGGATTCCATTATTAAGAATTACGCAATAAGAGTAAGCAATGCCCGGTCGGTTGGCGAATTGAAGGATCTTGAGAAAAAGGCTGGTACCCACAATTTGGGGGAAACGGATAAAAGGCTATTATCTATTACTCATTTCAGTATAGGTCGTAGTTCAGTAAACTATTCGGATCTGACCGTCAGCAATATCAGCCTGAATGGCTTAAATGTAGAATATAATCCTTCTTATTATGCTGCCTTTGCTGTTGGTAGTGTTGATTATCTTTTCAGGGATTTTATTGTCCATCCGGGATCCATGCCCAGGCAAAACCTGGTATTAGGTCGCTTTGGATGGGGTGACAAGGAAAAGCGGGTTTTTATATTTACGGCTTACGGAGGAACAAAGAACAATTTTGGTGGTAATACCGGAGTTTCCATTCCGTCGGTCCCGGTTATCAACACCATGCATATTTTTGGCTATTCCCTTGAGGCAAAATACAAGCTTACCCAAAATGCAGATTTCAGCATCGAAGGAGCAAAATCTTCCTCTCCATACACTTCTGGGAGAGACAGAAGCAGATCGATCAATCATGCTTTTTCATTCTCTGATCGCAATAATGAGGCTATTTCAGCAAAGTTCAATATCACCATTCCATCTACCCATTCCACAATCAATTTATTCTACAAAAACATCGGCGCAAATTTTCAGTCTTTCAGCATTTTCAATTATGGCAACAAACAGGAAGGATGGGGATTCAGGTTGCGTCAGTATTTATTCAGAGACCGGTTGTCCATTAATCTGCAAATAAAGAAAAGCAATTTTGATAATCCATTGCTCGCCACTTCTTATAGCACCTCTACGTACTTTAAAAGTCTGCAGGTGGTCTATCGGAAGAAAAAATGGCCTGTATTTTCAGCCGGGTATATGCCCAGTTCACAGCTAATTAGGAGTCCGGCAGGTATTCTTTCAGAAACCATATATTATGCCTTAACAGCTGGTATATTCTATGATTATCAAATCAAACAAATTCGCATGAACAGTTCAATCGTCTACTCCAGGTTCTACAACCATGGAACGGATTCCGGATTCGTATTGTACAATGCCAGCACAATTCAGTATACGCATAATCTCACCTTAAGCAAAGTACATATGCAAACCGACTTTCAATACAGCCGGCAGCCAGGGCTACGATATTGGGTATCCCAGCAGCGGGCTGATCTGGCCATTGGGAAAATATTGACGGTAGGCGCAGGTTTGAAAAATAGTTTTCTGCCAGACGCCAGGATTGGGTATTGGGGAGGCTCTGCTGAGATGAATATCCGGGTTGGGAGTATAGGAAGCCTCCGTGTCCAGTACAGTAAAGATTATATTCCGAATGGGTTAAACGGACTGGTGTCGAATGATTGGGGAAGAGCCGTTTGGGTAAAGGTATTTTGATAAAATAAAAAATTACGATCATGCAGCGCAATTATCGTGTAAGACTTTACTTTTTGACATTTTCAATTCTTTATGGTACTCTTCTTCACGGACAGTTTAATATCGTTCCCGTGCAGACCGGTGGACTGTATTTAAAAGCACAGTTGTGGAATGTCTCAATTTCCAATACCAGCGTATCGGCGGTGGAGGCAACTATACACATTGAAATGAAAGATATACAGACCCATCAAACAGTATTGTCTGCTATATCTGCCCCATTTCATGTTCCCCAAGGGGTGAAAATGGTCCAAATGCAAGCACTTGAACCAATCATCTATACATATGGGTCAGGAACGGTAGTAGACAGATCCTCCAATGGAATGCTACCGCTGGGGAAATTCCAGGTCTGTTATCAATTGATCTGGACCTATGGTGAGAATCAAACTGCAGCGGCCGACGATTGTGAAGAAATAGAAGTGGAACCTTTAAGCCCTCCTTTATTGACCATGCCAGACAATGATTCGGTGGTTATTAGGTCCAACCCAGATTTCACCTGGATGCCTCCTGCACCGATATCCATGTTCAGTGACCTGAATTATGACTTGTTAATCTCCCCTCTCTATGATGGTCAATCCATTTCGGATGCTATCACCAAAAATCTTCCATTGCAGCAAGCGCAAGGACTTCGGCAGCCCTTCTTCACTTTCCCCATCCAAGGGCCTCAATTGGAGGAGGGAAAAAAGTACGTCTGGCAGGTCATCGCAAAAGACCGCCAGCAATATGGTGCAAAATCCGAGATATGGTCCTTCAGAATGCCGGATAAAAAGACGACCATCCCAGGTAATAACCTGGTCTATCTATTGATGGATGGGAAAGGCAATGGCCGGGAGATCATTGAACCTGAATTCCTTCATATCAAATTCATTTCGGAAATCGCGGCACATGAAGTATCCCTTATTTTAAAGGATGAAAAAGGCATTGTTCAATATAAGACAAAATTAATAATAAGACAAGGCGACAATTACCTGCATATCCCGTTAAACAGGAAATTTCAAAGCAAAAATACATATACGGCCATTATTCAGTCTCCTGACGGAAGGATGAATTCGCTGTCATTTACAATTAAATAAAAAGAATAGCCTCAACCATAAACATATGATTCAAACGCTTTCCAACAGATTCAGGCGATATATAGCAGCTTTGTTGTACGTTGTATTTTATCTTCAGGTGATATTTCCTTTTTATTCCATGGCGGGTAATTATTCCAGTCTGAATCGCTACCCAATCTATAACCGGAAGGATAGAGGGATTTCCAGAAAGGCGGCCTGGGAATTAACCGGGCGAAAGCAAGAGAAATTCGAAATTAAGAAGGGAGGGGGGACCAGCAATGCCAATAGGATTGAGTTGCCGTTAAAAAAAGAAAATTCTACTAAACCTGTAGATATTGGAGGGCCGGGTTCCCCTGAGGCCGGGTCATTTAAAGCTGTCGGTTCGGATAACCTGGTTAATCTTTTTACAGGGGATTTTTCATATAGCATTCCCCTTCTCGATGTAGGGGGATATCCTGTTAATTTATTCTACAATGGAGGAATCAGTATGGAGCAAGAGGCCAGTTGGGTGGGTTTAGGCTGGAACATTAACCCTGGTTCGGTAAGCAGGAATATGAGAGGCGTTCCTGATGATTTTGACGGAACAGATATATTGATCCAGGAGCAGAATGTAAAACCGAATAAAACATGGGGAGCAGAATTAGGAATAGATGGGGAAATGGTGGGTATCAAAGAGCCAAAAGTGAACTTCAATCTTGGTTTTTCATATAACAATTATTTAGGGCCGGAATTAGAACTGGGAGCTGGGGTTTCGGTTAGTATTCCAATTACAAAGACTATCGTCCATGAAAAATCAGCTCCAAATGATACTACCCAGGGGTTAAACGTGAGCTTTGGTGCGAATGCCAAGCTCAGTTCCCGATCAGGCCTTACCCTTTCTCCCTCATTAAATGCCGGTCTTCATTCGGTAAGTCAGAAAATGGATGTTGGAGTAGGATTAAGCACCAGTTATAATTCCCGGACAGGTATTAAAGATCTGAATATTCATTCGGAAATGAAGTCATATCGTACTGTATCGTCAGGCATAAAAAACATGCCCTCCTACAAAGGAAGCTTTAGAACGGATATTTCCAATACCACCATCAGTTTCGCACGCCCCTCATATATACCCGCTTTACGCATGCCGATGCAGTATTCTACCACTTCTGGGCAGATTGAACTGGGAACTGGGATGTTCGGACTCCGGGGAGCTGCAACAGCTCAGGGCTACTCTTCCATATCCAAAGTAGCAGATGGCTGCACGACAATTAACAAACCAATGGTAGGATTTTTATACCTTGAAAAAGCAAAGAACCGAAAGGATGTGGTCATGGATTTCAACCGGCTCAATGACGGTGAAGTAACGCCACATACCCCGGTTATTTCTGCTCCCCAATATGATTATGATATATTCACGATCCAGGGCGAAGGGACAGGAGGATCCATCAGAGCTTACCGGGGCGATCTGGGAATTATGCGCGACCAGGAAACTAATTCAAAAGACAACAACTTTTCTATTGGATTTGATATCGCACCAGCCGGTCATTTCGGGGGCAATTGGAATATTGTTTCTTCCCCTACCCGGTCAGGGAACTGGGATGATGGAAATAATACATTGAATCAAACATTGGTGTTTAATGGTGGTACACCAAATAATTCTTTCCAGAATGTGTATTTCCGGAATCCGGGTGAGGCAACGATAACCAATGATATGATGATCAATAAGATGGGAGGTGACAATCTGGTAAGATTCAAACTGGACGGATCTTCCGTTTCACCAAGATTGGAATCCCAGTTGGAGCAATTCGGTAAGAAAACAGGCACCGTTTTATCAACCATCCCCATTTCCAATACGACCAATATTCCGTCGCGGGATAAACGAACCCAGGTAATTACCATGCTAACAGCAGAAGATGCTGGAAGAATTGGATTAGATACAATCCTGGAAAACTACCAAAATTCGTTGGATAGCAATAACAACTTACAGTTCAATGGAATCCCCAGAACAGGTGGCTATCGGAAAGCAAAACATATTTCAGAAATATCAGTGCTGGAGTCATCTGGAATGCGTTATGTATATGGATTACCTGTATACAATAAAATTCAAAAAGATTTTACCTTTTCGGTATCCAATAATGGAAATGCCACATCCAATCTGGTCAACTTCAATCCGGATGAGCCTACCATTAATTCCGGAAGTATCACTGGAAGTAACGGCATTGACGGATATACCAACATACAAACCATTCCCGCCTATGCTTCTTCCTTTTTGATTACCGGTCTTTTATCCCCGGATTATGTAGACGTGACCGGAAACGGAATAACGGAAGATGATCTGGGCGGAGCGGTAAAGTTCGATTATACCATGTCTTCTTCCCTTCACAAATGGCGCACTCCCCGCAACAATTCGAATGGCAATACGGCACATTTTAACATCGGTCTTAAAACTGAACGACGGGATAATAAAGCGACCATGACTTACGGGGAAAGAGAAGCCTGGTACCTCCATGGAATTGAGTCAAAGTCTATGATCGCTTTATTCAATACAAGCAGTCGTCAGGATTCCAAAGGGGTAAACGGGGAAATGGATGGGAGCATTAATGCCAATGAAAATGCCAATCTTAAATTGGACAGTATTGTATTATATACAAAAGCGGACATAAAGGCCCATGGACTGGGAGGAGCAGTACCGGTAAAAACAGTACATTTTGAATATAATTATGCTCTTTGCAACGGCACACCTGATAATTCAAACGGAGGGAAATTAACTCTTGTTAATATTTATTTCACCTTCAATGGCCAATCAAGAGCATCCAAAAATATGTATGTATTTGATTATGGAAATGTAGCATTCAAAACGGATAACCCGCTTTATTCCTATAATGCCTCGGATCGTTGGGGGACTTATAAGCCTATGACAGATTCAGCTGGTTCCGCAGTGAACCCGAATGGCCTGAGTAATATCGATTATCCCTATACTTCACAGAATAAAGAGGCTAACGATATTTTTGCAGGAGCCTGGACATTAAAGAAAATATTGCTGCCCTCTGGCGGTCAGATGGAAATGCAATATGAAGCTGATGATTATTCCTATGTTCAGAACCGGAGGGCCTGCAATATGTTCCGTCTTTATGGATTAGGGAACAGTGTGAACTATGCCCAGAATAATATGCTTTATTCTATTTATCAGAACCAGGATCAGAACTATGCCTATATTCAATTGCCCACCCCCCTGCAGAATACTGATCCCCTGAAGATCAGACAGGAAATTTATTCCAACTATCTGGAAGGTATCACCCAGTTGGCATTTAAATTGAACATTAACATGCCCAAGGGTATGGAACCTCTTACCGTCTATGCCAATTATGATGACTATGGCCTATGTGCCAATAGTGCGGATAGGACCGTAATTTATTTAAAATTGAGACCGGTGGATGGGAAAGGCCCCTTAGCCAATGCGTCCGTACATTTCCTCATTGAAAATCTCCCCGGACAAGCCTTCCCTGGCTATGACCTAAGTGATGAAACCGGCATTGCTGCTCTTTTCGATTTGATAACCAGCGAATTAGGCAGCCTTGAAAACCCGTTTAGAAATGCGGAGACACAGATGAGGAGTAGTGGCAATGGAAGTACCGTTTCTCTGGTGAATTCATTTGTACGCCTAAATAGTCCTTCTTTTATTAAATACGGAGGGGGGTATCGGGTAAAAAGGATAACTGTCAAAGACAATTGGAATCCCATGAGCAATCAGTACACCTCTCAATATGGACAGGATTATGATTATACGACTTCAATAACGGTAAGCGGTTCCCCCATTACCATCAGCAGCGGGGTTGCTTCATATGAGCCGGGTATTGGCAGTGAAGAAAACCCATTTCGCGAAATACTTCAATTTGAAAATAAATTACCGTTGGCCTCTGCCCAATACGGATCCATAGAAATGCCTGCGTTGGAAGGGTTATACCCAGCGCCACTTGTAGGATACAGCAAAGTTACAGTGCGTTCAATTCACAGAAATGGAACGCATGCGGATTCCATAGTAAAATCCGCCATCGGCAAACAGGTAACTGAATTTTTCACAGCCAGAGATTACCCGAGTTTTTCTGCATATACACCACTTTTCACAATGGATTATCATAAAAATCCTCCGTTTACCTTTTTTTATAAAGAAACCATCGACAAACGTGCTTGTTCTCAGGGGTTCCTGGTGGAAACTAATGATATGCATGGCAAATTGAAATCTCAATCTGTCTTTAGTGAGAATGACGGAGTTACTCCACTTTCCTACACACTCCATACTTATAAAAATACCGGAAGCAACGGTTTGAATGACCTCGTGGATTTTGTCCACAATGAACAAAGTGGAAAAGTAAGCAGAGGAAATATGGGCATTGATATGGAATTGATGACCGATGTTCGGGAATTCATCGTCATCAGCAATGGCTTCAATGGGCAGGCGCAAGTCGACTTTTTCACCTTTGTACCCTGGCCAGTATTCGGGGTGTTTATCTATCCGCTGGAGGCCTATTCCGAAAATAAATACCGGGCCGTAACAACAACAAAGTTGATTAATTATCATGCCATTGAAGACAGTGTCATTATCAACGATAAAGGCAGTACGGTTACCTCCAAAACCATTGCTTATGACGGAGAGACAGGAAATCCTTTATTAACTAAAACGATGAATGAATTTAATGATCCCATTTATAATACGACTTATCCGGCATATTGGGCATACAGTGGAATGGGGCCTGCCTATCAAAATATTGATATGCAGTTTAGCGGGGTAAACATCAGCAGTGGTAAAATAACCAGCGGAATAGCCGATCTGAGTGTATTTGAAAGCGGTGACGAACTATATATCGACCCCCATGTTGTTACAACAGGTTCGCCAAGCTGTGTGACGGAATCTCCTTACAGGAATAAAGTATGGGTTTTTGATACCAATAAGAATAACACAGCGCTTACTGTTCCATCTGCGAATCGGAACTTGATGATTTTAGACTCGGCTGGACTACCCTTCACCAAGGCAGGAGTTAGTTTCAGAGTTGTCCGAAGCGGTAAACGCAATGAACTTGGGCTGTCCGTTGGAAGTGCCACTTCCATGCAGAATCCAATCCAAACCATCGGCGGAATACGGCAATTGATCGTAAATAACACAGCTAATGTTGTGGCCGCTTCGGCAATCGATTATAAGGAAAAATGGAAAACTGATAATGATGAAATCTTAAAAACATCTCTCACCTTCATCAATTGTGCGTATGTAGAAAGCATCGATTGTAATGGCACCTTGCAAAAACATGTCAATCCTTATGTCATAGGACTTGTCGGAAACTACAAACCATGTCGAAGTTACTCCTACTATGGGGCGCGAGCAGAAATGGATCCAGCAGTAAATACAACGATCAGAAAGAACGGATACCTGTCAGGATTCAATAATTATTGGGGATTTAACTCCTCCAACAATCTGGTACCGGACAACACTAATACTAATTGGGTATGGAACAGTGAGCTTATCAAAGTGAATGCCAAGGGTCAGGAATTAGAGACCAGGGATCCTCTCAACAGATATACAGCTGCCCAATACGGGTATAGCAAAAATTTCCCTATAGCTATAACCAACAATGCCATGTATACAGAGGCCGCCTATGAGGGAATGGAGGATATTGGGTATAATGAAAAAATCAACAAAAGTATTCCATACACCTGTTCAGCAAGGCATTTTGATCTTACCAATCTTGCCAATGCAAGGCTTGTTAATACTGACACAGCAGCGTTCACTGCACATAGCGGGAAATATGTTATGGCTGTCAATGCCAATAGTGTTGTGACCAAACCCTTAAATCTGAATCCGGTGAGCAACCCGGATTTTAGTCTGCAATTTGGTACCGTAACCAGTCAGGTTTTAAATAACCTGGGAGGAAATTATACTATCGATCCCACCTATCCCAATAGTCTCTATTTTAGCCCTCCAACCTTTTCCTTCGGGACCTCAGCCGTTTCTATAGGGGTATTTCCGAACAGTAATACTCTTTTTCACCGGTATAATGTTGCCTGGGATACTTATATTCAAATAGCCAATGCTGGAACCTATAATTTCAACATGATCCTTAGAGCGTCCTATAATGGTTTGGCGAATGCCACCACTTATAGTAACAACATGACGGTAATCATATATGATCTGAATGGGAACCCTTATGGTGGCGGGCAGAGTGTATCCATGAATATTCCATTTATTCCTGTCGGGCAATATACCACCAGTAGCTATTCAGTATATCTATGTAAAGGGATATATCATATTTTGGGCTCGTGCAACGAGAGGGCCCAAATGCCTTCAAGTCCTGCTGAAAGTGAAAACACCTATGAATGGAACTGCTCTAATTGCGGATCTCCGGATTACGCCTCCCTGACAACCCAAGCCGGGTGCACTTCCAATACACCTATTGCAGGAGACTCGTCCATGCTGAACCCTGTCTTTAGTTTGCCTGCCAATAAACAAATAGCTTTAAGTGCATGGGTGCGGGAGGATTGCGGCAATGCGGCCGGAGTTCCCTGTTATCGTACAAATTATTCCAACAATCATATGGCCATTCAATTCCCGGGTAGTGTCATAATGCCTTACATCAATTTTTATCCACGTGGAGTAATCATAGAAGGATGGCAGAAAATAGATACCGTTTTTTCGGTCCCGTCTGATGCAAGCACCGCAAATCTGGTCCTTGCCAATGACAGTTTACGTAATGTATATTTTGATGATATCCGGCTTCACCCCTTTAATGCGGAAATGAAAAGTTATATCTATGATCCACGCACGCTTCGGTTAAGCGCTGAATTGGACGAGAATAATTATGCTACTTTTTATGATTACGACGAAGAAGGACAGTTAATAAGATTAAAAAAAGAAACCATTCAAGGCATAAAAACAATTAAAGAAATCAGATCTGCCAAACAAAAATCCATCAAGACGGTGCAATAGGAAAAAGGATGCTTATCTACCCAATTTAATCAAAATGAAAAAGTTAAAATATCTGGTATATTTTCTAATGGTAGCTACACTTAAGGTGTCTGCACAAAACGTCCCGGATACAGGAGCGGTGATCAGGGAGTTTAACAAAGTCATGTCATTTGCAATACGACCTTATTTGCATTTCAGCAGTCTTATTTCTATGAGGAGTGGCCCCATGGTGGACCAGGAAACAAACATTTCACTACTGCATAATGAGTTTTACAAGATTGACGACGAGTTGTATTATGGTAATGAGCGGGAAGAATTATATCTGCAAGACAGCCTTATGATAAGAATTAATCACTTGAGAAAGACTATTCAATTGAACAAGATTGACCTAGCTACTAAAAAAAAGATGGATATCCTTCCGCTGAAGAAGATGGATGCTCAAAAATTACTAAGGGAACAATACACTATAGCTGAAATTTCTGAAAAGGAAGATACGGGGCAAATCCTTATCCGGTCCAGGGAAAAAAGAGGAGTACAGGGCTTCACCAGTTCGGAAATGAAAATAAGATATGCCAGGGGGTCTCACCTACCGGTTTTGATGGAAATAACCATGAAAGTCCGACAGCCGGAATCTGAACAAATAAAAGAAATATATAGATCCAGGGGATTCGATATCGGCAAAATGATGCTTGAGATGGGTGGAGAAAAAAGCCTTGAAATAACCGAGACTGCATCTATAAGTTTCGGGCCAATTGGTATGACAAAAGAAAATGCGATGACAATGCCATTATGGGAGGAAAAGATAACCTACGACGATCAATTAAAACGTTTCAGTGGGAAAGGCCAATGTGAAGGATATGAAGTGATAAAGACATTTTAGGAATAACAAATGCTATTAATCAGCTGTTTATGTCAATAAAAAAAATCAAGCGGGTTATTTTTGTTTTTATAATTATTCAACTGGTCTTCGGAAGGATTCAAGCTCAGTTCGAAGAAGGACAGGTAAGCCGTCAATTGAATTCCATCTCCTGTAATCAGGCTTTCCCTTCCGTACCCAATACCGTCAGCTATACTAGTCTTGGAGAGGCCTCCAGAAAAATAAAAAACATTCTTAGGTTTAAATTTAACGAGTTACAACCTACCGGTTCACCAGGATCACCCTTGCTATTTTTTAATTCCGGGTTTCTTGCAACGGCTACCCTGAAAGTGGAACTTTGGGAGTTAGCCTCTTCAGCTGGAAACAACCCGGACTTAATCATGACTCCGGTATTAAGTGTAAATTATGACCCAACCCCAGGGAGCAAATATAATCCTGTCATGTACATGGAATTGAGTGGAACAACCTCTTACGAATTGGTGAGGGTGACGATCAACAATATTGTGTACACGAATATGTCAAATGGTTGGACGGAGGCCAATGTGAAGCCCTTGCTCACCTTGGAAAATGAAATGCAAATACTCCGGTATTTTCCTTTATCAAATACTCCGTCCCAATTGGCACCTACAGGTCTTACGGGCAGCTACGATGGGATAAATCATTCCGATCAATTATCCTTGTCCTGGAACTTTCCTGCCGGATCGAACAATAATATTTCTCAATTGGAATATGCCTGGGTGGAAAACGAAACAAAAGGGTTTTATAATATCAATGGAGTCTTCGATGCTAATACATTGTTCAGGACAAATAGCACCCGTATCGATATCGATTATAATGGCAGCAATTATAATTATAATGTCCCGCTATTATTACCAGCTGATCCGGGTAATGGAGGAGGGACTTTGTATTACAGGGTCCGGGCGGCGCTTAGAAAAAACGATGGCAGCCTGATCTCAGGCTCCTGGTCTTCTCCCCAGACCTTTAGTAATAACGGGCATCAACCCAATATGAACTGGCAGTCCTCGACCATCTTTGCCGAAAACGGAAAAAGTAAGACGGTTATTCAATATTTTGACGGCACCCTACGGGGAAGACAGACAGTCACTAAGGATAATAACACAGGGAACACTACCGTAGCTGAAACGATCTATGATCTGCAGGGAAGACCGAATGTCCAGATTTTACCAACGCCAACCCTTTCCACGGCAATTCAGTATTTCAGTGATTTCAATCGCTTTTCTAACCAAACGACCAACGACAATCCGGTTAAATACTTTGATCTTTCAGTGGCAGGAACACAGTGCCAGGGCTCACCAAAACTGGACATAACCAGGGGTAATGGGCAATATTACTCAGCAAATAATCCCTGGAAAGGTGTCGAAAGTTCAGCAAATCTTATTCCAGATGCCAATGGATACGGTTATACCGAAACAAGGTATACGGATGACCCAACGGCCAGGGTGAGCAGGCAGGGCGGAGTAGGCCAGGCCCAACAGATCGGCAATGGACATGAGACGAAACTTTATTATGGTAAGCCTACTCAAAATGAGTTGGACGCTTTATTTGGGACCGAAGCTGGTGATGCGACTCATTATTTCAAAAATATGGTCCAGGATGCCAATGGTCAGATGAGTATTAGTTATATTGATATGCATGGTCGAACAGTCGCCACTTCCTTGGCCGGAAATTCACCTCTGAACCTTTCCACAATCAATAACAATCCCTCATTTTACCCTGTTTCATCCGGACAATTGACCAATAATTTCTTAACTCCGGCCAGTAATATTATCAAAAACAATTCGATCGAATCCATCAGTACGATCTTATTACCATATAATACCCCTTATAATTTCACTTATCAATTAAATCCCGCTATATTCCAGCAATTCGATTGCAACAACCATCAGGTCTGCTTCGATTGTAAATATGATTTGGAAATATCTATTCGTCAGGAAGATTGTAACGGGGCATTACCAATCGTTAAGCATTTTAATAATCTCCAGATGGTACCCGCTAACCAGGCTTGTGGCACTCCTATGGGTTTTACAGGTGATGGAATTAATACTCCTACTAATCAGATAAATTTCCAGATTCCCCTTACAACAGGCTCATGGGTAGTCCGTAAAACACTGACTATCAATGACTCTCTTTTTAGGTTACGCGAAGATAGTGCGATGAAGGTCTTTTTATGCAGGACTCAGAAAAATATACAGGATTCGGTTTTTGCTGTTCTTTCAACCGCCTCCAATTGCGGTACACCTGCTGCTGCCCGTAATTGCACAACTTGTCAGGCCCAGTTGGGAACCTATTCAACCTATAAAGCTAATTACCTTATTGCACTTGGGGGCAGCTCCACCCTGACAGACGACGCCATTCATGCCCTATTCGCCCAGGATTCCCTCGATTGCGCAGATGCCTGCGGCATTTCCCTACACCCGGCATTGGGTACGCTAACTCAAATCCGAGCCCAAATGCTGAACGATATGAACCCTTATGCCGGGCAATACGCAATTGCACCATCTATGGTCAATGGCTCCAACCTGGAGGCAAAATATAATATTTTTACTACTTCCTACGCCGGAAGCCCGGGAATAAAGCCCTATTATAAAAACCCAGTGTCAGAACCTTCCGGAGCAGCTACGTTTTATGCAACTGCTGACGGAACTATTGATTATAGCGTTTATCCTAACGGAGATCCTACTGATAAATCCGTTCTGAATGGCTTATCTACTGATGGTTTTACATCCATGTATGCCCGTAACTGGGCAGCCCAGCTGATCTACTATCATCCGGAATACAGCAAACTACATTTTGCAGAAACCACACTAAAATCATCTTATACCTGGCTGGACAATGTTATGCAATGCAATACCTACGCAGACGCATTAGCAAAAGGATATTTGAATCCCCTTTCCAGTGACCCATATTTCACCTTCAATAGCAATCAGGGGTATGTATCATCAGATAGAACAAATATGTCCAATTATTTGACTGTCAGTATAAATCCCAACTCCACTGTTGGGTATACCATTTGGCTTTTAGCGAATGGTATTGCACTAGGCGATACGACCCAGCCTGTCAGTATGCGGGCGTACTATACGGGTACCATGAATAAAACAGGTATTGATCCATCTGCTACGACTACAATACAAAAAGATGCAGTATGGCAGGCGTTTAGAAGCCAGTACCTCAACTATCGGAATGAAATGGTCCTTTCCTATATAAATGCTCAGCAGGCCGGCATACTATCAGCTGCAGCTATGTCAGAATTACAAACTGAAGGTAAGCAGCTTCGATTTGCTAATGGCAAAAGCCTTTCATCGCAGTGGAATTGGACATGGTGGGATAAAGCAACCAATCTTAACGCAGGAGATTCTGTTGGCTTAGCGACACTCGCGAATACCTACGTTGCCGCCAATTCCACGGATCATTGTATTGCCCAAAGGCCATTTTGGCAATCAAGACTTATGCAGTGTGAGCAATTACAGCAGTTCTTACTGAATCAGACGCATAGTGATTCCGTGAAAGTAACCAATATCATTAATCTTATTTTAGATTCACTGGTAATGGTGTGTCATAACTCTGTGGACAATAATAATCCTTCCGGAGCATCAAACGTGAATCCTGTTAAGTTACCTGTTGCGCCATCAAATTTTGAAGACATTATTAATCATGTCTTCGCATTGAATGGAATTGTGACCTTACCCGGAAATTTTTATTTTTGTAACCCATATTCTGTGGATTATCCTAAACCTTATAATAGTAATCCGCCGGTTTTCGTAAATCAAAGGGCAACTGTCGACACTTGCAATTGCAGACAATGGACCTTATTAAAGGGAGCAGCCAAAACGGCGGGATTTGATACGACCAGTCTTGGCAGTATGAATATTTTCCTGGCGGTAAATTATAACGACACAATTTCCTTACCTCTTTGGCAGGGATTGCTGCAGTGTAATACCTTTAATTGGAATAGCGTTGCATGTTTCCCAAGGCAAGGAGGTGGCGGTGGGGGCGCTGCCTTAACCAAGCCTTCCGGAAATACAGGAATATCAAAACTTTCAGGAGATTCCGCGCAGCTAAAATCAAGTTTGCAGGCAAAAGTCTCTCCATCGGGAGGTGCCACCCCGCAGTTTAGCAATGACTCCTGCGTGACCTACTATAAACCTATTATTTTGGGCAGTACTGTTGTTATACCGCCCTTCCTGAATTGCGGTTATGTGCAACCATGTCTCAGTTGCGCCTCCCTACAGAATTATACGATAGCCTTCCGTTTATTTTACCCCACCTATGCCGGAGTACCTTATATTAGTGGTGTATCGGTAGATACCGGTATGGCCAAACAGAATGCATTATGGGCCCGTTACCTTAATTTCAAAACAGGATTCAACAAGACTGCCAATGAATATGCAGCTGCCTATTTGTCCTGTAACCTGAGCGCGCCTGTTACCGACCTCGACTTAACCGATCGTAATGCGCAGCCCCCTTCCGGATCGACCTTACCCCTTTTATATACTGCCAGCAATAGTGTCACGTTTGATCAGGGGTATATTAGTTTTCCAATGGATAATTTTGAGACCCTTATTTCAGCGTTTCCGGGGTTGTCGGGTACTGCACTTTGCGCACTGGATAAGCCTCTTACCTATATCGCTTTGCCGGACACCACTCAATTCAATCCTTGTCAGCAGGTACAGGAACAGGCAAATTTTATTGGGTTACTCTTATTTCAGCAAAGGAGTGATTTCCTTAAAGCTAATTTTGACAGTTTGTACAAGGCACAATGCCTTAGCGTACAAGCAACCGAAATTTTTTATGCAACCTACCAGCCATCTGAATATCACTATACCCTTTATTATTATGATCAGGCGGGTAACCTACTCAAAACCTTATCTCCCGCAGCAGTCAAACCAAACTATGGATCGACCTATTTGGTTCAGGTCCAGAATGCCAGAGCATCGTCAACTGATCTGGCAAACAGCACCAATATCGAAAATATGGCCGTGCAATACCGATATAATTCATTGAATCAGGTAATTGCCCAAAGGACTCCCGATGCCGGTTCCAGTTATTTCTGGTATGACCGGCTGGCAAGATTGGCCGTCAGTCAAAATGCAAGACAGGTCATTGACCCATCTTACAGCTATACTCTTTATGATCAATTGGGGAGGATCACGGAAGTCGGACAAAAGCCCCAAACAACTGTCATGACTCAGGGTATTAGTCAGGATACAACGGCTTTGAAGAATTGGTTAAGTGATTTAACCAATGGAGGGATCAAACAACAAATTACCCGAACTGTGTATGACCAGTCTTATCCAGGTTTTGCCACTGCAATCCCTCTGTCCCAGCTCAATTTGCGCAATAGGGTATCTTATACACAGGTCATCGATTTAGATAATACCAATTTAGTCCCATACCGGGCGGCGACCTTTTATAGTTACGATATTCATGGGAATGTGGACACTCTCCTGCAGGATTATGGGAATACGAGTGTAATGAACGCCTATGCCAATCGATTCAAGCTTATTAAATATGATTATGATCTTGTCAGCGGAAAGGTCAACCAGGTAAGCTATCAGCCGGGAAAAGCGGACGCATTCTATCATCAGTACAGTTATGATGCAGAGAATCGATTAATTGGAGTGAGGACCAGTCAAGACTCCATTCAGTGGCAAAATGATGCCGCATATCAGTATTACAGACATGGTCCCCTGGCAAGGGTGCAATTGGGAGATTTGCAGGTTCAGGGAGTTGACTATGCTTACACCCTGCAAGGTTGGTTAAAATCTATCAATCCGTCATGGGTGAATGATCCTTCCACAAATGATCTATATGATACTGATGGTACGGGGACAACCCCTTTGTTTGAAAGAGATGCCTACAAGGTAAATCTGAATTACTTCGATGACGGGACCTACTCCGATTACAAACCCCTTTCCCCTCCTACAGGGTATATTCAGGGAAATGGGTTGCCAACCGCTCAAAAAACCAATTTGTACAATGGTAATATCGGCAGCATGGCCGTCAATATTCGCAAACTAGCCGCCAGCTCCGCCAATGCATATGCCGGTCCTATGATCTACAACTATAAGTATGACCAGCTGAACCGATTGACAAGTATGGATGCCTGGGCGGCAAATGGCAGTTTTGGCCCTACAAGTACAACTCCGATGTCCGATTTTGCCGAACGGTTTAGTTATGATCCCAATGGGAATATATTAACACTCAATCGCAACGGAACGACAGGTACCGGTCTGTCCCTGGCCATGGATAACCTGAGTTATCAATATCTCTATGTAAAAACAGGAGGTAGCACCGGTGAATATATTCCAGGTCAGGCCCCGGCAACTGGGGTCGATCATCTGACCAATCAGCTATCCAGTATCAGGGATGCCGTTCCGGGAATTGGTTATGATGATATCAAGAACCAGACCGGGCCAAATTATAAATATGATGCTATAGGCAATATGGTAGCAGATTCCCAGGCTAGGGTCACCAATATAGCATGGAGTGTTTACGGAAAGATCCTCAGCATGGCTAATGATAGCGGAACAATAACATACACTTATGATGCCGGAGGTAATCGTATCAGTAAAACTGTCAAGGGGATTACAACCTGGTATGTAAGAGATGCTTCCGGAAATGTAATGTCAACCTACGTTCAGGGAGATAATTCCAGGAATTCAGGGGCATTAACGCAGACAGAGGCCCATGTTTATGGTAGCAGCCGATTGGCTATATTAAATTTAACCGTAAATTGCTCCAACCTTGGTTTGGTACAAAATAGATATTTGGTTCGAGGTAGTAAGCTCTTTGAATTATCGAATCATTTGGGAAATGTGCTGGTGACGATCAGTGATAAAAAAGTTCAGCATTCGTCAAATACTTCCACAGTGGATTATTACAATCCCGAAGTAACCAGTGCCAATGATTATTACTCTTTCGGAATGCCAATGCCTGGAAGGACATTTAGTAATGGCACTTATCGATATGGGTTTAATGGGAAGGAGAATGACAATGAGGTCAAGGGGATAGGGGATCAAATTGATTATGGGATGCGGGTGTATGACCCGAGGTTGGGGAGGTTTTTGAGTGTGGATCCGCTGACCTTTAAATATCCATTTTATACCCCATATCAATATGCTGGAAATAAGCCCGTATGGAAAATAGATGTGGACGGACTAGAAGAACCTGATGCGGAAGGAGGAATTAAAGACAAAGAAGAAATACTAAAAGAAGAAGATAAGGAGGAGGAACAGGCAAAGATCCGTAATTCATTAAAAGGCCCTACTGCAGAAGAAGAAGTTGCGAGAAAAAAAGGAATCGAAGAATGGCTTAGGAAATCACCAGAAGACAGAGCAAAAGAGGGAGTAGGTTCGTTTTTTAGGAATCTGCGGAATGGCTTTATGAATTATGGGCAAAACGCCTTAAATGCCGCACAAGGTGCGTTGACTGGAGTAAGTAATGATCCGGGTTGGAAAGTACACGAGGAGGCTGTATATAATGATCTAGTTAAAAATAATCCACAAGGCCAGTTTGGTAAACAAATCACATTAGATATATATAATAAAGACGGCAGAATGGAAACAATTACAATTGATTTTTTATCCAAGTTACCGACTAGTCCTGTGTATGAATTGGTGGATGCAAAATTTAGTTCTGTTAAGGATCTTACAAATACAAATTCAAAACCGCAGTACACAGAAAGTCAAAGCGCATCCTATAGATGGCTTAAAAATAATGAGGTTGCAGCAGTTATTCCTCGAGGACTCAATGCTGCAAAAGCTGGGTTGGTTGTAGGTCAGGCAATCAAGGTTAATCCACAAGTCAAAATTGCAGTCGCAATCCCTCAGACTGCACAGAATGCGGCGCAATATGGATCAAGGGGCATATTGTATAATAATTATTAAATAGAATAAATAACATGTACATGCTAAAAACAGAAATGAGTTCAATAATAAAAAAGGATTTAGGAGTTTTTTTAAAGAACTATGGATATAAATTCAATACGAAAGCGGCAGGGTTTTTAAGATCTTTTGAAGGTGGATTTAATCAGATTGGGATTGCGATCTTTGATTATCGCCCCAAATTCCTGGTATCTCCTTTTTTTCTTATAAGGATAGATAAGGTTGAACAAATTGTTCAAAAGCATGTTTTAGTAATGGAAAAGTATAAGGATATTACTTATACATTCAATGTAGGAATTGAACATTTTACTGGAATAAAGGAATACGAAATTAGAACAGAAGAAGAATTACACAAACTGCTAAGGCAAATCAAAGAGGTTTACGCTAATGAAGTGGATACTTTTTTGAGGCATTATTCTGAAATTGGAAATTTGAATAAGGTATTAAACGAAGAGAATAGAAAAATAAATGTGATAAATGAACCGGATAATTATATTCGTTCAATAATAATAGCAAGGTTAAATGGCAATCCAAATTTTAGCGAAGTAGCCGAAGGCTATTTCAATAAATATTTAAAAGAATATAGTTTAGATATAGAAGATGGACCAAATAGAATTAGAGAAACAATTAATTATTTAAATAGCATTTAAATATTGAGCCTTATTTTATGTTGGGAAGGCTGGTAAAATATCTGATTTTATTAGTAATTAAAATGAATCTTGAATTTAGGGCCTACACCTGCACCTCTACGCTCCACGGCTGCCCATACTCCGCCGATGCGCATTTTTTTTCGAGCAGATTCTGCAGTTGGGGAAACTCTTTGTTGAAGAAAGAACAAATGCCTGGCTATAGCTCCAGTAAATGAGAAAAAATGGCGCAGAGCGGTGTATGGGTAAGCCGGAGAACCTAAAGCGAAATAACCGGCACAACAAAACATCCCTAAAAAAATTAACAAGCCCATAAAATAAAACCGCCCCGAAAGATAAATCCTCCGGGGCGGTTTCTTTATATATATCAATCATTCAAGCCTTAGTCAACGACCACCGTAAAGGTCTCTGGCTTATTTCTTCCAGGGAATTGAATACTCAGGAAATAAACTCCTTTACCAAGACCCGTTACCGGTATCCGCTGCTGGAAGGAAGAGAATTTCTTTTCGCTAATCACCGTCCTGACCATTCTGCCGCCGGCATCATAGAGACTGAATTTCACCTGGCCCAGATAATCGTTATTACCTTCCACATTTATCTGATTATCCGTTATCGGATTCGGGTACAGTTTCACGTATCCGTCGTTGCGCAGGTTACTTTGAACATGTACCAGCACAGTATCCGAAGAAACGGCGTTTTTATCATCCTTGACGGTAAGTACGAACTGGTAATCTCCGATGTTCAGCTGCCCTACATTCGTAACGGGAACGTCAGCATTGGATATGGTTGTCTCAGAAGGTCCTGACAACATTTTCCAGCTATAGGAGGTTATGGAACCAACCTTAGCGTAAGACTTGCTACCATCCAGGGTAGACGTGGTCGAAGCCGGGTAGATAATGGTCGTATCGGTTCCTGCATCTGCTACCGGAGCCATATTGGTTATTAACGAAGTGACAGTGATCTTCACCTTCGCCGAACCTGTGTCCCCCTTGTCATCCGTAACTGTCAACAGGAATTCATACACACCCGGCAATATTCCATATACCGTCGGAGTAGCTGTCGTCGCATTGGTCAGGGTAATGCCGCCTGCACCTGAAGCCTGGCTCCATTCGTATTTCACGATCGTGCCATCCGGATCGGAAGAAGCCGAACCATCCAGGCTAACCGGGTATAAGGTAGATACAGACTGATCAGGACCAGGATTGGCAATAGGAGCCTTATTGGCCGGAAGCGGATTAACCGTTACCTGCACCAGATCCGTTGCCGGTATTCCGGAGTTATCCGTCACCGTCAGTTGGAAAGTATAAACTCCTTCCACCAGATTGGTTACACCGGTTTGAGACTGTCCTGCATTATTTATGGTAGCCGTCGAAGGACCTGTTTTTTGTACCCATGCATAGGAAACGATCGTTCCGTTTGTTTCCGATCCACTGCCCGACAGGATAGAATAGTTAATAGGCAGCGTGATCACCTGGTCGGTTCCCGCATTGGCAGAAGGCGTGCCAGGAACCACCGGGGCCGGATTAACGGTTACCTTTACGGCATCTGTTGCCTCTACACCGGAATTATCCTTTACTGTCACCTGGAAGGAATAGGCACCCTGCAGCAGGCTGCTCACCGTTGTCTGTGCCTGACCGGCTGTAACGATCGTCGCCGTCGAAGGACCGCTTAACTGTGTCCATGTATAGGATATAATGGTTCCTCCGGTCTCCGAAGCAGTTGCTTTTAATGTCGCGGTATTGACAGGCAGCGTAATGACCTGGTTGGTTCCGGCATCTAACACGGGAGGCCCAGCCACTACCGGCGCCGGGTTAACCGTCACCTTTACAATATCCGTAGCCTGCACACCCGAGTTGTCGGTCACGATAATCTGGAAGGTATACACGCCCTGCACAAGTGCATTAACCACCGTTTGCGCCTGACCGGCAGTAACAATCGAAGCTGTCGAAGGACCGCTCGATTGCGTCCAGGCATAAGTTACGATGGTACCACCCCCTGTTTCGGAAGCAGTAGCCGCAAGCGTGACTGTATTGGTTGGTAGCGTGATGGCCTGGTTTGATCCGGCATCGACAACAGGTGTCCCTGGTACAGGTAAGGCGGGATTCACCGTCACCTTGGTCACGTCTGTTGCAGTAACACCGGAATTATCTTTCACGGTCAATTGGAACGTATAAACGCCTTGTATCAATCCGCTCAGGTTGGTCTGTGCCTGACCCGGAGTGGCGATAGTGGCTGTAGATGGGCCGCTTAATTGCGTCCAGGTATAAGATACGATCGTGCCATTGGTCTCCGTTCCGCTGCCAGTCAGCGTTGCCGTATTTGCAGGAAGCGTAATAACCTGGTCGTTCCCGGCACTGGCAGACGGAGGTCCGGGAACAATACCCGGATTCACTGTCACCTTGGTCACATCCGTTGCCGTAACACCGGAATTATCTTTCACGGTCAATTGGAAAGTATAAACACCCTGAATCAGTCCGCTCAGATTTGTCTGGGCCTGACCAGGAGTAGCGATAGTAGCTGTAGAAGGACCGCTCAATTGCGTCCAGGCATAAGATACGATGGTACCATTGGTCTCCGTTCCGCTTCCTTTTAGCGTAGCGGTATTTGTAGGAAGGGTAATGCTCTGGTCAGCTCCTGCATTAGCAGAAGGAGGTCCGGGAATTACCACAGCCGGGTTCACCGTTACTTTGACGGTGGCCGTAGCTGTCACGCCCAATTTATCGGTGACCAATAATTGAAAAGTATATACGCCCTGTAACAATCCACTGACACCCGCCTGTGCGAGATTGCCATTTGACAAGGTTGCCGTGGAGGGACCGGTCAATTGTGACCAGGCATAGGACATGATCGTTCCACCGGTTTCCGAACCGCTGCCATTCAATACGGCGTTGTTCGTTGGCAGGGTAATCACCTGGTCTGCTCCTGCATTGGCAACAGGTGTTCCCGCAGGTCCGCTGACGGTTACTGTAACTTTTCCACTGATGGTCCCCGTATTATTATCGGTCTGTTGCAGATTAAATACATAGGTTCCCGTTGTCAATCCGGTCACCGTTGTGGCTGCAGAACCAGGGGTCGTGATCGTCGCCCCGGCAGGACCGCTTATTTGTGTCCATTTATAAGAGGCCACAGTAAACCCTACCGCATCGATACCATTTACAGCAACCGGAGAGGCCTTTATCAGGCGGGCCGGTGTTCCTGTTCCGCTCAGATTGACCGTATTACCCGTAATGGTCTGAGGGGAACCTGCATTGATCGTCGGTAAAGTGAAATTATATGCCTGATATTTATTGGCGATCGGCGTAACCATCTTTGGAGCGAGTATATCCATAGAATTTGGATAAAATTGCTCCTGCAGGTTGATAAAGCCATTCCCCAGGGCCAGGGCCTTGTTTCTTCCCCAGCTATATGCACTATCGTTTTCGTCAAGCGCATATTTATAATAGGACATAAAATTGGCTGCAAAGATCTTTTTCCATTTGATACCCGGAGCAATCTGGATAGACGGCGCACCGGTATATCCTTCACCCTTGGTAAAAGTCCAGGAATAAGGGGCGCTGTAGGTTTCCATATGGTTGACCTTCTCTACCCCATTTCCCAGTTCCCCCTGGGAATTGTCGCCTATTCCGAACATCCTGCCCAATGAATCGATATAATGGATTGTGTTGGCATTGGCTGCAATTTCTTTGATTGGCACGGTTACATTCCATAAAGCTTTTACGGACGTCGGTTCGTTGTAGGCCGTATTGCCACCCCAAAAACTGAACTCTCCTCCATATATATATGGATATCCCATCGACTGGCTTCCAGTAACATCAGGAATGATACATCCCTGGTAATTAAAGGCAGAACCAAAGATATCTACGGCAGCCCGGGGAATATTTTTCTTAACAGGTGTGAGACCGCCTCCGTTGGTCCAGTCATATACCTGTCCGTCCTGGGTCAGGACAATGATACGGCCGCCCATGACCACTTTTTTGACCTTCATTCCTGCCGGCGATAACTGAACCGGCTGGGTGATCTTTGCCCCACCGTACAAATTATAAACATCCGTACCCCAGAGCCAAAGACTTCCGTCCGTGCGGATACTGGTATAGGTAGTAGAAAAACCGTAGATGGCCACATTGTTATTGAAAGGCCCACCGGTAGCATCTGTCGAAACCCGGCTCATCGGCGTCGTGTTTCCGCTTTCCATCCATACATAACCCTGATCATCCAGGGCAAAGAGCAGGTTAAATCCTGTAGCTACATCGACTACCTTTCTGGCTCCCAGATCATATTTCTGAAAGACTTTATTGTAAAAAGAATAAAAATTGCTGTCGCTGTACAAATAACCGGTCCGGTATTCGGTAACGGCTACTTTCCGCATCACCAGACCCGATGAGGGTGGTCCGGGAGGTATGACAGGTGCGGTATTCACAACCACCTGGATATTGCTTGTAGCACTTACTCCTGCACTGCTGGTCACCGTAAGCATAAACACACAGGTTCCTGCGGTTAAACTGGTAACTGTTGTAGAAAGAGCTCCCGGAGTAGTGATTATTGCAGTCGGGCCGCTGACCTGTGACCAGGCATAGCTGGCAATAGTCGTTCCGGAGGCGGGTGTAGCCGTTCCGGTAAGCGTCACCGTACTGGTGGGTAAGGTAATTCCGATATCGGTTCCTGCATTAACAGTAGGCGGAGTCAGGACCGGGCCAGCTGCTGGGCTGACCGTCACCTGTATATTACTGGTCGCGCTTACACCTTCACTGCTGGTCACCGTGAGCATAAAGACGCAGGTACCGGCGGTTAATCCCGTAACTGTTGTGGAAATTGCTCCCGGAGTAGTGATCGAGGCAGTCGGACCGCTGACCTGTGACCAGGCATAGCTGGCAATGGTCGTTCCGGAAGCGGGAGTAGCCGTTCCGGTAAGCGTTACCGTACTGGTGGGTAAAGTTATACCGATATCAGTTCCTGCACTTACAGTAGGCGGAGTCAGAACCGGCGTAGCCGAAGAGCCTACCAGGGTGGAATCCCCCTGCCGCAGCATCCACTGGAAAATACTTTCACCGGTCTTATAAGTTCCCATCGTATTGGGATCGGCGCCTGTTGCATTATTAGGTCCTAATGTCCCAACGGATGTCCAGTTGGTAGCGGAAGGATCATACATGGAATTCCAGCAGCAATGTGCGCCTCCGCCTATGCTTTCATAAGAAAAATAGGCAGAACCCGGCGCACTGGCATTCATATTCTGGGAAACCTTGGCGACCTGTCTGAAGTCACCGGTCCCTTCCAGGCCGAAAAATTTACCTTTGTATTTAGTAGCCCAATAACCAAATGAATCAAAGGAGCCTGGTCCTCCGATCTGAAATGGCTTTGCGGCAGCGGAGACCCCGGTGGACTGCCCTTCAAGGGCCACCAAACTGGTTATTAATTTCATTCCGGTCTCATCGCCTGCACTCTTTTGATGACATATTAAGGAGGTCCATGAAAAAGATCCCATACTCAGACCTCCCATATGAACCGAACTTCTTTTAATATGGTAGGTTTTAAGAATATGAGTCAGGACCATACATAATTCCGTGGTCTGCGGCCAGGCTTCGCTCGCCTGCACACTGATAATAATGGGATAATGTTTGCCATTTCCCAGCATTACGCCGCCATCCCATCCATTAACGAGCCAATAGTGAGGTCCGTATTTGGCGATATTCGCAGGATTTGTACCCACTTCACCGACGCCGCCCATAGTAATAATGGCGGGGCGCGATGTCGTATCGGGATCGCCCGCAACGAACATATTAGCCGGACGCGTTATCCTTAACATATAGGATAAATTCGCGTAACCGACAACGAATGTCGTATCGTACGTAATGAAGTTGTGGGATTCAGTCTGTGAGTAAGCGGACCTAGGGTCAAAAAGCGATACACTAATACATAGTAGTACCGTTAGGGTGAAAAATCTACTGGCTTTCATAGATTACTGGATTTAGGGTCGATCAATTGAATGATTCTAAACAAAGTATACATAATGAATACATCAATACCAAGCTGGCAAACAAGTTGAACGCTCAATACTTCTGCTGTTCATTAAGGATATCGGATTATTCGAACAACTCTGTTAGTTAGCGAAAATTATGCCAAACCGTAGAGACTTTTTCCCATTTTGGAGAATTATTCCCACAGTGGTTTCCCCACATTAATTTCACGGGTGATTATTAAAAACCTCTTATCTTTAACCCCTATACGCCAATATCCCCGAAATTCATTTTCCTGATTCAAGTGTTGAATGACACTTCAATTTACCCTGATTCACATATCCACTGAAACTCCTACTCATTAGTTACCTATTTTGCCCTTATTGATCCTCAAAACAACTTTAAACATGAAAAGGAAACTTTACACATTCTTAGTATTGATTTTAAGTGCCGGTGGGCTGATGGCCCAGGCACCCGGAGGCGTACCCACCCTGCTTAAGATGTGGGTCAGGTCTACTTCCGGTACCTCTCTTACTGGTTCCAATCTTACCACATGGACCTATGTCAACGATGCCACTAAATCATTTACGGCCGCCTTGGCTGACGCTCCGGTTTTCACCAACTCTGTTATTAATTTTAATCCCGCCGCTGCGTTTACTGGTGCCCAATTTATGGATGGCCCAACGGGAGCAAATGCGCCTGTAACAGTGAATAATTCAGACTATAGTGCCTTTGTAGTTTGGCAATCCACTACTATCGGGGCTTTCCAGCGTATTTGGGAACAGCGTAGCTCAAGTGCAGTTGATATTGACGCATTTGCTATTTCCACCAATAATACATCGAGCGGCAGTACTGGCCTTTATGGTGATGAATACGCATTATCACCCTTTACTCAAGGCTTACAAAAGTCATATACTCAGAATGCATGGAATATTAGCCAAATTAATTTATTGAACCAGCCTTCATCAGATCTTGAAATTCTAGATGCTCAAACATATAACCTTGGTGCTCCTGGTGTGTTCGTTTTAAGCACTACTGATGTTTCTACCCCTCCTAGTGGCGGTGATCGAAGAAAATTAAGTGATCAGTATAATCGCATGGGTGCTAACTGGGATGGAGCACAACCTTTGAATGGCGCAATCGCCGAGATCATCGTATACAATCGTTCAATCAGCGGAACCGAAAGAGCCCAGATCTTTTCATACCTCGCTTTAAAATATGGAGTCAACCTGGGTACGAATCTGGTTAACTCTACAGGCACAACCATCTGGGATGCTACCGCCAACGCTTCATTTAACAATGCCGTATTCGGCATCGGACAAGACAACAACGGCGGTCTGAACGTGACCCAATCCAACAGCATCGTAACCGGAAGCGGTGATGGTACAGGACAGTCCGCCCAAGGGAATGTAATCCTCTCCAATCCTTCTGCCCCGGTAGATGGCGGATTCCTCCTGATCGGCAATGACGGAAACTCGTTTACCGAAACAACTACCGGAGCGCCTCCCGCCGCACCCGGAATCGGCATCATGGGCCGCACATGGAAGGTTCAGGAGACCGGAACTGTAGGAACTGTTGATCTGAGTATCGATTATACCGGTTTATCTCCGGCAGGAACCCCTGGAGATGCCAGCAAATTCAGATTGGTAGTTAGCCCCTCAGGCGGCACCGATTTTAGCGGGACGACTACGATCTACAGCCCTACCAGTTTCTCCAATGCCAATCAGGTAGCTAACTATACCGGAGTCATGTTAAATGATGGTGCAACCCTCACCTTTGGTAGTACGGCTACCCCGCTTCCGGTAACCTGGAAGAGTTTTACAGGAACCCTGAGTAACGGTAAGATCAATCTGAACTGGACTATCGATAATAATAAAGAAGGCAAAGTATTCGAAGTCGAACATTCTGCGGACGGGGTTCATTTCACCAATGTAGGATCAGTTCCCAATAACCCTTCTGTCAAATCCTACAGTTTTGTTTATAGCCCGGATGCTACGGATACCAAACATTATTTCCGCATTCATGAGGTCGATCTGGATGGTCAGGCCATTTACAGCAAAATCATCAGTGTTGCCTCCAGGACGGATGATTTCACCCTCCGTGTGTTGTCCAATCCTGTTATAAACAATTCCGTTGAATTGGAGATCAATGCAGGAAGATCCGGCAATGCTACTATAGAGGTATGGTCTGCAACGGGCACAAGGATCGCCGCCCGGCAACAGTATATCAGCAATGGTACAACTCCTGTCTCTATTCCGCTTAGCAATGCGGCTGCAGGAAATTATATCGTTCGTTTCCGGCTGGGAGACACTATAGTGAACCAAAAGATCGTAAAACATTAAAGAATTAGGGTAAAGGATTTAGGCTGAATAATTCTTTTTACCTCTCCATCACCCCTGTTATCTGTTTAAAAGACAGATAACAGGGGTGATTTTTTATTTTTCAGTATGTCCATTTTTTCTGTATGTTTGACCAATCACTTCGTTAACTTTCAAAGATTGAAAAAACACTTTTCTTCATACTGGATCCGTTCCGCTTTTTATACCTTCCTTCAACGATTTTCCCTGACCTTCTTCGGCTTTATCAACCTGATCCTGCTCACCCGGACCCTGTCCATCCCTCAAATGGGAACCTGGGCCCTTTTCCTGACCATCACCGGCATTTTCGAGGCTACCAAGAGTAATCTGCTAAAGAACGCTCATATCAAGTATGTAAGCGGCAGCAGCAGTCCTGAGGAACAAACGGAGATCGCTTCTTCTTCTTTTCTGATCAATGCCTCGATAACTATAGTCTTTATATTACTGATCCTCCTTTTTTCCAACTGGCTGAGCAGGTGGTTTAAGACAGGGCTCGAATTTGCACATATGCTGAAATGGTTTATTCCCGGTATGGTCTTCATGATCTTTTTTGCGCATCTGGAAGCTGTGCAACAATCCAACCTGGATTTTAAAGGAGGATTTGCCGGATACCTGGTTCGCCAGTTCATTTTTTTTGGGGTGATCCTTACCTATTGGATCCTGAAGATCCCTTTATCCCTGGAAAAATTAAGCATGTATCAATCCATCAGTATCGGGTTGGGCACCATCGTCCTGTTCTGGTATACCCGAAAATATCTGCTCTACCGGTTTAAGGCCAGCAAACGCTGGATCAAAAAGATCGTTGGATATGGCGGTTATATTTTCGGCTCGGGTATGATCGCCAATATCAGCAATAATCTTGACCAGCTGATGACCGCCAAATTCATCAACCCAAGCTCGGTAGCCTATTACAACGTGGCTTCCCGGATCAATGTTCTGGTGGATATCCCTTCCTATGCCGCATCCGAGATCCTGTTCCCAAAGGCATCCCGAGCGTCAGTGGAAGAAGGAAAAGAAAAAGTGAAATACCTGTATGAAAAAATGGTGGCCGTTTTGCTGGCCTTTACGATCCCAACTGCCTTTTTTATTATCCTTTTCCCCCGTCTGTTCACCCTCATCGTTGGAGGACGCGCCTATGCTCTTGCCGCCCCCATTTTGCAATTGTATATGATCACCGGTATCCTGCGGCCAGCTCAGAATCAGGCAGCCAATTTGTTGAATTCGATTGGCAAACCGGGCCTGGTCTTCGTTACCAATACCGTTTATTTAGTCGCTTTCCTGGGTATCAATTATCTCTGTCTTTCCCATTTCGGTTTTTATGGAGCCGCCATCGGAACCTTGATCACCAGCATGACCGGTTTCATCGTCTGGTATTTTATCATGCGCAAACAAATAGATCTGGAATTGGGAAAAATCCTTCATTATACCCTGGATACCTATAAGGCCATCTACCGGCAGATCACCGGATTTTTATCTAAAAACAAAGGAGCGGTGGAAGAAGCAGCGGTGGAAAAAGGTAAACCCTGAAGGTCATCATAGATTCCCCTTTTTTAATTCATTCACCGCATAATCGCAGGCCCTTGCTGTAAAGGCCATATAGGTCAATGATGGGTTAGCCGTACCAGAAGAAGTCATACAACTTCCATCGGTGATAAACACATTTTTTACGTCGTGCATCTGGTTAAAACCGTTCAATACGGAAGTTTTGGGATCCTTTCCCATCCGCACCGTTCCCATTTCGTGAACGGCGGACCCTCCCGGCTGAAGATGACTGTAGGAGCGGATATTTTTCATCCCGGCCACCGTCAGCATTTCCTCGATACTGGCCTGAATATCTTTACTCATCGTTTTTTCATTCTCCTGGTATTCAAAATCGATCCTGACGAGGGGCTGCCCCCAGGCATCATTTTGATGCGTATCCAGCATGATTTTATTTTCAAAGTAGGGCAAGGTCTCTCCCCAGGCCCCAAGCCAGATCCCCCATGGCCCAGGCTTAAGCAGTTGTTGTTTGAAATTTTTCCCAAAACCGGACAAAGCTGCTCCCTGCGCCCGCCAATCGGCACGTCCTCCCATACCCTGCAGGCCAAATCCTCTTTTATAATCCTTACGGTCCCCGGAGGAACCCATGTTCCTGAACCGCGGCATATAGATCCCCACCGGTCTTCTGCCGGAATAGTATTCCTCCGCATAACCCTCGATTTCCGCCTCAGCCCCGGTTCCGGTAAAATGATCCATCAAATTATGGCCTACCTGACCGCTTGAATTACCCAGCCCTTCCGGGAAGCGGCCGGATTTTGAATTCAACAGGATGGCGGCGGTGGCGATCGTTGACGCATTCAGGAAAACGATCCGCGCATAATAAGCGGTTACCTGCCGGGTATGAGCATTCATGACCATCACCCCTCTTGCCTTTTGCTGTTGTTCATCGTAGATGATCTCCGTCACGATCGAATCCGGCAGCAGGGTAAGATTACCCGTTGCTGCCGCAGAAGGAAGTGTCGCGGCATTACTGCTGAAATACCCGCTGAACGGGCAGCCCCGGACGCAAAGATTGCGGTATTGACATGGCCCCCGGCCATTCCATCCCTGGCTGAGGTTAGCCACACGACCAATGGTTACCAATCTGTCGGGATAATGGGAACGTATTTTTTGGGAGAAAAGATCTTCGATACAATTCATCTCCATAGGCGGAAGGAAATTGCCATCCGGCAAGGTCGCCCAACCTTCTTTTTTCCCGCTGATACCGACATAGGTTTCGACATAATCATACCACGGAGCCAGGTCTTTATAACGGACAGGCCAATCCACACCGATTCCCTCCCTGGCATTCGCCTCGAAATCCAGATCGCTGTAACGGTAACATTGTCTTCCCCAGGTAAGAGATCTCCCGCCGACCTGGTAACCTCTCACCCAGTTAAAAGGCTTTTCCTGCACATAGGGATGTTCGCTATCCTTTACGAAGAACAGATTTCCGCCGGCATCCCCGTAGGCGGTCTTCAGGGGATTGGCGGCCTGCTCTTCCCGGGTATTGTTCAGCCGGTGCTCGAAATCCCAGGGATTCAGAGAGGCGGTAGGATAATCCTTTATATGCTCGACCTGACGGCCTCTTTCCAGAACCAGGGTTTTCAGACCTTTTTCGCAAAGTTCTTTGGCCGCCCAGCCCCCGCTGATTCCCGAACCGACAACGATGGCATCGAAAGTTTGTCCCTCCCTGCTTTTACCGTCCCTGATTTCAGGGATCTGCTGGTTTGTCTGTTTGACGTCTTGGTTTGCCTGTTTAGGGTCTCCCATGGTGTTCGATTATGATTAACTGGTCGCCCAGGCTTTTTGTCCGGGTTGCATCGGGATGCATCCATGGAAACTGCCGGGAATATAAAGGTAGGCCAGACCCCGGGTAGCTCCGGGCTGAGAGGTACAATATCCTTCTACGGTATAAGTTTTTAAGAGCGTAAAGAAGGATCTGCCCATAACCCGGCCCTGTACTTTCCCCGCAATTCCACCGTAAGGCTTGCCCTTTTCTTCAAAATAGGCCAGTGCTGCTTCCTGCTGCCCTGCATCGCATTGTGGATAAGCTTTGCCGTATTTATGGGTGCAATGACCCTGGATGTCCTTTAAACCATTGATGAAGGTATGCTGCTCCTTTCTTTCCAGGCAGTCCTTTATCATTTTCAGGATAAAGGAGCTTACGTCGGCATCTGTGGCGCCGGGGCTGTCCGTAACCGGCAGGATAGTCTCCGCCAGGGCCCCGATCAGCGATTTTTGCTCCGTGGCATAAGCCAGGTCAGGAGCTCTCCGGATGGAAAACCATTTATACCCTCCCGCCGCAGCAAGGATACCTGCTCCCGAAAGTGATATACGGATGATCGCCTTGCGCCTGTTCATAGGCTTCAAACATACTCATTTTTTACCTAATTTTTTATTCCCGGCCTGTTGGGGAAGCTTTGGGCTGAGCTCACGAACCGGCTTCCTCCGGTTTAGGTAATAATTACCCTCCTTTTTCGTTAATTATCAGCTATATTCGGGTTTTTCACTATTTAATGGCCGGGAAGAAGGGCCACCCTTTTCCGAACCGTTTTTAAGTGTTAACTTCGTGCAATTTTTAAGACTAAATTTGCGAAAATCAAGTAAATGGACCTTGTCTACCTCTTTCGGGTTATCCTAAAAAGGAAATGGATCATCATTGGATCTGCAATACTTGCAGCCATAATCGCCTGGTTTTTAACCAGGAATGAGGCTAAAAGTTATCGTTCTTCTGCACGTATTTCCACTGGCTTTGCCGTTCCTGATGAAATTAAAGTAAATGAGACTAATTTTAATATGTTCGATGCGGAGGTCCGTTTTAATAACGCTATCAATACCTGGACTTCGCCTTCGGTGATCAGCCTTTTGTCCTATGAGCTGATCCTGCACGATATGAACAGCCAGACGCCGTTCCGCCGGGTAAATCCCGCTATCAAACAGTCTCCCTTTTATAAAAGTATCAATTCCGATCAGGCCCGGAAAGTCTTTACGGATAAGCTGGAGACCATGAGCGTGCTCACCTCCTACAAACCGGAAGAAAAGGACCTGCTGGAATTCCTGAATATGTACAGTTATGGTTTCAAAAGCCTGATCAATTATTTCCAGATCTACCAGGTACCACGGACGGATTATATACAGATTGACTGTACCACCGAAAACCCCGAGTTATCGGCTTTTATCGTCAACAATCTTTACAAACAATTTATCCGTTATTACCGGAGTATAAGAAGTTCCAAGTCGCAGGAGTCCATCGATACCCTCCAAAGTATCATGGAAAAGAAGAAACAGGACTGGGAAGAAAAGAATAAACTTTTGCGTGGCGAAGGCAGCGTAAACGCTACCACCGAGAACGCCAGTAAACTGGATCTGATCGCGGAGTTCGAAAAAGCGCTGAATGACGAAAAGAACAAACAAACGGATGACTATTATACGCTGCGCAAGATCAACCAGAAACTGGGCAACCTCGGTGTAGATATAAAATCACCCGATCCCGGCAATTCCAACAACAATGAGGAACTGATTCTGGCCCGCAATGCCATGAACGCCGCCTACGTAGATTATCTGAAAAGCAATGCAGATAAAGCGCTGTTGAGTAAATACAATCAACTGAAGTCTGAATACGAAGCCAAATATTCCAAATCCAATCCGGCTATCGAGAGCGTTCCCAACAACAAAAATGAACTGTTGGAAAAAAAGAACGATGTCCAGATAGATATCGAGGCCAGCGCAGAGAAGGCAAAAGCGTTGGAATCCAAGATCAACGCCTTAAAGGCCAATGTTTCCTCCACCTCTTCCAAGGGCGCCAATATCGAAACGCTCATGGAAGAAATGAAACTGACGGAAAAAGATTATTTCGATGCCAAACAGAAGTATAACAATGCCCTCGATATGGGTTCCTCTGCCGCCAATAATTTCCGGCAGTTACAGATTGCTCAGCCGGCCATAGAGCCCGAGCCCTCCAAAAGAAAGGTCATCGTAGGCATGGCCGGGGTTGTCACTTTCCTGTCAGCTATCCTGATCATTGTTCTGCTGACTTATCTGGATTCCTCGATAAAGACACCGACGATCTTTTCAAAAACGGTGAATCTGAAATTGATCAGCATGGTTAATTTCATGAACCTGAAGAATCACAAATTAAAGGATATCATTACCGGTCCTCCGAATGAGAAGGACCAGGAAGAACACAAACGGAACAATGTTTTCCGGGAATCCATCCGCAAACTCCGTTATGAGATCGAGACCACCGGCAAAAAGATCTTTCTTTTTACCAGTACCAAAAAAGGGCAGGGTAAGACAACCCTTATCCAGGCGCTTTCCTACAGCATGAGTCTCAGTAAAAAGCGGATATTGATCATCGATACGAATTTCTGTAATAATGACCTTACCGTACAGCTGAATGCAGACCCTGTCCTGGAAAAGATCACCACGGATAACGGCAAATCCTTCGTCGACAAGATCAAGTTCTTTTACAAGGATATCGGAGTAGGCAGTGTTTTTGTCATTGGTTCCGAAGGGGGTGATTATACACCTTCAGAAATCCTGCCGCGTGAGAATTTATTAAAACATCTTGACCTGCTGGCCTCGGAGTTCGATTATATCTTTTTGGAAGGGCCGCCCTTGAACGACTTTTCCGATAGCAAAGAATTGGTTCGTTACGTGGATGGCGTGGTGGCTATATTTTCAGCCAACCATATCGTCAAACAGATCGACAAGGAATCGATCGCCTTTTTTAAAGAGCTGAACGGGAAGTTCTGCGGATCGGTATTGAATATGATTGACCTGGAAAATGTAAACGTCATATAACAATATAACATGAATCGACATTTAACCCTGGTAACCCTTACTTTTTCAACCTTATTATCTTTTCAGTTCCAAATGGCTTCGGCCCAAACCACCGGAGGAAAGCCCAAGACGGCCAATCCGCCTGTAGCCCAGCCCCAGGCTTCTGCCCCGGTGCCGGCAGCGGCTGTCAAAACGAATGCCAATTCGGAGCAGGCCTTTATGAAAACATATACGGAAGTACCGGATACCGCCATCGAGAACCGCCTGGTGGAACTGGCCCTGGCCGGACCCGATGTAAGGGCAAGCAATCACCAGAACAAGATCAGTGAGCTGGATCTGAAAAAGGCCAAAGGAACCTGGCTGAACCTCCTTACGATCTCCGGTAATTACAATGATCAGACCTTTGCCAAACAGGCTGCGCCTATAAATGGCCAGACGGCTGTAGTCTATCCAAAATTCTTTTTTGGCATTACTATTCCGCTCGGGATCATTTTCTCCCAGAGCACCCTGGTCAAACAGGCACGTGAATCCGTGGCTTATGGTAAGGAACAACAGGAAATCCAGTTCCGTAAGATCAGGGCCGACATATTATCGAAATACAAACAATATAAGAATGCCACGGCTGTGCTGGAAATGCAGAGCGAAATGATCAATGACGTGCTGGCTAATTCAGCCCAGGCAGAATCGGCCTTCAAGAAAGGCTCTATAAGCGTGGACGTATACATCAGCGCACAAAAGGTCCGTAATGATGAAATGGCCAAAAATATGAACCTCAAATTGCAGCAGGACCTGATCAAACTGGAACTGGAAAGGATCATCGGTGTACCGCTGGAAGAAGTTCTCCATCCTGGCCGAAACTCCAGATAGACGGTTTATCCGGTTTCCTCAAACAATATCCCTGTTCTCTTAATCATTAATCTCTTAATCATTACCCTGATCAAAAACTACCCTGATCAACGTATGGAAGGCAATGCATCTTATATTCGAAGTTTGGATGGTGTTCGGGCCATTGCCATAATCCTGGTTATGACCTTCCATGCCGGGATACTGGACTTCGGATGGATCGGCGTACAGCTATTTTTTGTGTTGTCCGGTTTCCTGATCACCGGGATTCTTTGGAAGGAAAAAACCAAAGAAGGGTCCCTGGGTTTTAAGTTTAAAAAATTCTGGGTAAGACGTTCCCTGCGCATATTTCCCTTATATTATGCCTATTTGCTGATTTTCGGGGTCAGCTATCTTTTATTACATTTCCCACCGTATTTTATGAAGTTCTTCCCTTTCGCAGTTACCTATACGGCGAACTTCCCCCTTTTATTATTACATAGTATTGGTAACCCCCTGTTCAATCATTTATGGTCCTTATCCATCGAAGAACAGTTTTATTTACTTTTTCCGGTGATCATCTTATTAAGTCCAAAACCCCTTATAAAATTCTTGTTATGGGCCATATTATTTATTTCTCCCTTCCTGCGTTTTTTGGTGGGGGAATATTATAAGAGTAAAGGACTGCCTTCTCTCACGATAGCGGATGGGGTAAATTTTAATACCCTCTGCCAGTTGGACGCTTTTTGCATGGGGGGAATCATTCCTGTCCTTTCCCTCGACAAACGGGTAAAAAAACCCTGGACCCTTTTTGGAGCCATGGTAATCCTCGCACTGGGGGCCGGTCTGGCAGGTTACCTGCTAAGCCCCTCCCCTCTCCCTTATTTACTGGATCTGGGATATTATCATTATTTCACCAGCCAATACCAGCATATCTGGCAATATACCTGTCTGAACCTGGTGTTTGCATCCCTGATATTGGCCCTGGTTAGCGCCTACAGTACGCATAAGTTCCCTGTCACCCGGAAGATCCTCGAAAATAAATGGATGGTCAGTATAGGAAAAGTTTCCTATGGGATGTACCTGTTTCATTGGCTGATCTGGATCTATCTGTTCTACGATTTTTTCAGACCGCAGACCCTGCCATACAAAGCCCTGCTTTTTATTCCTTACGTCTTCCTGGTCTACCTGGTTTCACGGGTCAGCTACCGGTTTTATGAGGCGCCCTTTATCCGTCTTAAGGACCGTTTTTTTCCGCCGGCCGCAAAAAACTAAGTTTTTATCAGGCTGTCTGAAGAACTCCTGCCGTTTGGTTCTTTCCGATCTTATTTCCACTGATGGCGAAATACAGGATAAACAAATAACAGGGGATCATGATCCAGAAGGCTGTCTGGTATGCACGCGCTTCCGAATAGGCCTTTTCGAGATGCAGATAACTGCCCAGGGAGGCCCATATTTTTGGAAGTACGGCGCCGCCGGCAATACCTACCACCAGTAAGGCAGCTCCGAATTTTGTGTATTTTCCTAATCCTTCGATAGCGAGGGGCCATATAGCCGGCCAGACCAGCGCATTAGCCAGACCAAGCAAGGCGATAAACAGAACAGATGTAAAACCGGAAGTAAAGATGGCTGCCATGGTAAACAATATACCAAGAATAGCCGAAGCTTTTAACGCAGTAGTCTGGGATATGATCTTGGGGATCGTGGCAATACCGATCACATAACCTACCAGCATGCTGATCATCGTATAGGTGGTAAAATGTTTGGCTTCATCCAGCCGTATGCCGATGGCATTGCCATATAATTGTATGATATCACCAGCCATGACTTCAACTCCTACATATAAGAAAAGAGTCACAAAACCCAGCCACAGATAAGGATAATTAAATACGCTGGGCCTGTTGGTTACGGAAGATCCTGCAACAGATTCATCTTCTCCTTCCGCCTTGATTTCCGGTAATTTGGAAAAATAAATACCAATACCCAGCAAGACTAAGACGACCGTAATGATCACATAGGGCATCACCACTTTCGAGGCCAGCAAATTCAATTCCGCCTCTTTCGATGCAAGATCCATCGTTGCCAGTTTCGCCTGGAGCAGATCCGAATCCTTAAGCATGATCGCTCCCAGGATAAGAGGGGCCAGGGCGCCTGCCGTCTTATTACAAATGCCCATGATACTTATTCGTTTGGCGGCGCTTTCGATCGGGCCAAGAATAGTAATATAAGGATTGGAAGCTGTTTGTAACAGGGCAAGACCTGTACCGATGACAAACAACCCCAGCAGGAACAGGGAAAATGTCCGTGACCCGGCTGCAGGGATAAAGATCAGAGCCCCAAGGGCCATGGTCAGCAAACCCAGCATCATTCCATTTTTAAAACCGGTTTTGCCCAAAACCCAGGAACAGGGGAAGGCCATAACCGCATAGGAAATATAAAAAGCAAAAGTGACCAATACGGCTTCCGAATTCGTTAGCTGACAAGCAATCTTCAGATAAGGGATCAGGGTGCTGTTAGCCCAGGTAATAAAACCGAATAAAAAAAAGAGGACGCCAATGATGATCAGCGGAAGGAAATTGTTTTGTTTGTTCTTTGCTTCAGGCATGTTAGTGTTGGTTTTGATTCTTTTACTTTTTATATTCTTTACTTGTACTCTTTACTTGTTATGCTCTTTATGTGTTATGCTCTTTACGTGTAGTTATCCTTTACCTGTTGTAATCTCCTGATTGGAAAATTCTTTTGGCGTATGAAGAAACCCTGTTTTGTTTTTTTTGATCCCCAACAGCGCTTTCATCATGGACAACATCAGGACCGGGATTTTTAAGAGGGCCTTCAGCGTTCCCAGGTTATAAAATACCGGGGGGATGGCAAGGGCCAGTGTGAGGAAGTACAAACCCACCACTCCCGTCCACCAGGGCCAGGATGGGGCCAGGATATTTGTGTGCAGCAGGATGTCCAGACCACAGACCACCAGCAGCAGACCAAAAAGAAGCATCAGGAGAAGGCGGGGCAGGAACAAACATTGAAAAACTTTATGCAGATAGAACTTTTCGGTAAAATGACCGCGCATATCACTGCTCAGAAAACGTTTCAGATGGTCGACCTGGGTAGCCAGCCAGCGGGTACGTTGTTTCTCGAATACTTCCTTACGCTGTACCTTCTCATCAAAGATATAGGCATCCTCAACATATTCCACTACGATCCCGTTTTTTACCAATTGGATATCCACTTCCCTGTCCTCTCCGGGATTATCCTGGATCTGCGGCAAAGCAAAGATCCCTTTCAACAGGTCATAATCGAAAGCCATTCCGGAACCGATCAATGCGCAGGAAAGACCGCATACCCGCTGCCCTTTCCGGAAAATGGTATTATTGATCTCTTCGCTTAACGCATCCAGGATCGCTACAGGCGTGTTTTTGTTTTTGGCGGTACGATGGCATTGAATTACTTTCCAACCGCTGCGCCAGGCATGATTGACCTTCTCGAGGGCATCCGGGGACATGACATTATCGGCATCCAGGATCATCGCCAGATCATAATAACCAGAGGGCAATTGGTTAAATGCCGCATGCAGGGATTTTGCTTTCATGCTTTTTTCAAAAACGACTTCCACCACATTCACCGGGATAGCTTTCAATTGAGCCACCGTCTCCGGCCGGAGTTTATCGGCAATGACCGTCACGCTGTAATGACCGGATGGATAAACCTGGTTCAGGGCCTGTCTGGCCGTATCCAGGATAATATTATCTTCCTTATAAGAGGGAATGATAACGGCAATCTTTGCCTTCTCCGGATAAGCCGTATATTTTTTCAGTTTTCCAAACCGCCCGGCAGCTGCCAACCCGAATAAATAGGCCATCGTAGACAGCAGGTAAACGAACAGTAGCAGGAAAAAAATGTGGACCAATATCATAAGCGCATTTAATAAATCTTAATTAATTATCACCCTCGTTTCAATAATCTCCGGTAAAGATCTTCGATTTTCCGCGCCATGCCGGTTGCATCGAATCTTTCTTCTACCGTACGGCGGCCCTGCAAGGCGAGCCGTTCCCTTTTTGCGGGATCATTCAGCAATTGCCGGATCCCTTTTTCCAATTCCTCTTCCAATCCGTTCAACGACACCAGCAAGCCATCCTTTCCATCGGTCACCACATCGATACAACCTTGTACATCCGTAGCAATCACGGCATTGTTCACCGCCATTGCCTCGATCAGACTTACCGGAAGACCTTCTTTGATCGAGGGCAGACAAAAAATATCCGAAGCGGCGAGAATGGCCGGTACGTCCCTTCTGAATCCCGGAAGCAGGATCTTATCCTCCATCCCCATTTCTTTTACCAGCGCACGGGCTTCTTCGCGGGCAGGACCATCCCCAACCAATACCAGGTAACTATCCGGAAAGTCTTTTTGGGTTTTTCCGAACGCCTTTATCAGGGCGATCGGATTTTTATCATGGATGAAACGGGCTACAAAACTGATAAGGACAGCATCTTCTTTTATTCCGAATTCCCTGCGAATGGATTCCCTCAGACCGGACATGGGATCTGAGCCCGTTCCCTTTTTTTCATAGACCGACAGATCCACGCCGTTATTGATCACTTCGCAATGGAAGGAACCGAACTGTTGGAGTCCTATCCGCTTATTGGATTCAGATACGGCAATATTTATTCCTGCCTTTGCTGTTAAGAATTTTTCTCCCAGGATCCGCAGTTTCCTTTTCCAGGACGGCAGATGATCGTGAAAAGACCAGCCGTGCACCGTATGCACTACGGGAATGGAAAGTTTATTGGCGGGATAGATAATATTGGACAGGGCCCTTGCCCCATGGGTATGGATGATATCTATTTTTTCTTCCTTCAAAATTTTCCGCATATCTTTCCATACGGTTACATTAAAAGGAAGCCGGGTATTTACGACATAGTTTTTTACGCCCGAGGCCGTCAGACGCGTGATCATTTCTCCATCAGACAGGGCTATGACGATGGGTTCGAAACGGTTCCTGTCCATTTTACTGATCAAGGTCAGCAAATGACTTTCTCCGCCTCCGATCTCTCCCTGCTGGATCACCTCCAACACCCTGATTTTATCATTCATCGGCTCTGGTTTTATAAATACACTAACCCTTTTAAATACACCACATCTTTATAAATACATTACCCCGATTCCGGAAGGTAAGCTTTTCTCAAAGTCTTCCAGTTTCGCCTTAAGTTCCGGCCCGTCTTTCGGATCGATCACATAAAAGGAAACCGTTTCTCCCCCGGTGATCACATTATCGTGAATTTGCCAGGTAGCCACTTTTTTCCAGCGGTGGATCAGTTCCGGATCGAACCACTCGTCATATATGATCGCCAGTTTCACCTGGTCCCTTCTGACCAGGCTGTCCAGGAAAGAGGGCGTCCAGTATTTGCCCTTTTTACTTTTGGCTATTTCCATACTTCCCAATCCCCAAAGATCAACCGTCCGGATACGTGAATAATAAGAGATGGCACCGATATCATTGGCTGCAACGGTAGCGGTGTCATAATATTTTTTCAGGAATTGCCCCATCTGGTATTGCTGTTGATAAATGTTGACACAGGCCTGGCGGGCGTTGGTAAAAGCAGCAGCACTCCGCAGCAGGAACGGAAAGAACAGGGCGAAGAACAACAGGACGGTGAACAAACAGGCGGGAAGAGATCTTTCTCTTTCGTCCGGCAATCCGCTCCGATGACCGGTCTCCGGATCGTTTTCTCTTCTTCTCCCCCCCGACCAGGTAAAAGACCGGGTAAAATTATAGAGCAGTACGAACAGGATAACAAAGGTGCAAAGGACCAGGTAGGCCTCATAACGATAGAACCATCCTGTTGCCGCCAAAGAAAGATGCAATACCGTACAACCACCCAGCAGGATCAGCATATACGAATAAGCAGGTTTTTTGCGGATCTGGTCGCGGAACAAAAGATAACCCAGCGGAATAAGGAGCAGCAGCCTTTGGGCAGCGAGCAGGCTAATGCCGGGCGGAGGAGTTCCCACCGCCCGGAACTGGGTCTTTACGACCGTTAATTTATTGATCAGGATATTATTGAAATAGCCGATGATCCCCGTGAACGAAAAGGGAATTCCTTCCGATTTTACGAGCACCGAATTCGGCAGGAAATAACTGCCATGCGCGATGGACCAGAGCCCGAAAAGAATCACAGGTAGTATAGCTATCCCTCCCAGTGTAAAAGCAAGTGCCCATTTCCGGTAGCAGGCCAGGAGAAGACAAGCAAAGGCGATGAGGAACAATCCCTCATAACGCACTGCAGTTACCAACAGGGCGTAACCAAACAGGGACAGGGGAAATTTTCCAGTTTTTCCGCCCTTTACGTCAGCTTCCAGCCAGGCCGAAAAGCCCGTCAGGAACAAAAAAATGAACAGGCATTGTAATACATGTTCCATCCCGCTGATGATAAGTACCGGAAGAGGCGTCAGCAATACCAGCAGTAAAAGGACAACCGCCCGGGCGGTCTGACCCATCCCCTGTTTGTCCAGCCATTTGTCCAGGGAAGCCAACAACAGGATCCCTGCCAGACAATTGATCAGGAACGGGATCAGCACCTGGACGGAAAATAATTTAAACAGGACCGAGAGCAGGACCGTATAGAACAGGGAGGAAGAAGCCGAAGCAAATTCGCCGGGGTTGATCCCCCAGGTTTGATTAAGAGCCAGGTTCCTGGCGATCTGCATATGTATGAACGGATCGTCGAGGGGATACATGAATACCCCTCCTGTTGCCTGCAGGATCCCTCTTTCTATCAGGAAGACGGAAAGGAAGGTCGCAAGCAAGGCGAGGGCCAGGGGAATATTAAGCAGGGAGTACTTTCTCTGCATCATGATCATAATATTTTAGCTTTAAGATGATAGCGACCATTGGATAATAGACCAACACATCCGTGATCCCTCCGATAGCTACCTGTGCGAATTCTGCTATATAAAAGGAAAAAAAACTGGTGGCGATGCCCATATAGAGCACCTTGATTTTTGGATCCTTCGCACTGAAAAATGCTTTTATCGCCGTGATCAGCGTAACACTATACAGGATACAGACGATCAACAGCCCTATCCATCCGGTTTCCGCCGCCCGCATGACATAACTGCTGTCCGGCTGAAAATTGGCCAGGTAATGTCCGGGTTGCGTATTATAGCCTGTAGCTCCTGTCGTACCCAGGCCACCTCCGATCGGATGACTGAGAATATAAGGTTGAATAAAGGCTCTGCTTAATACCCTTACTTTATAAGATTCATCTTTATCTCCTGAAAATGTCGTCCGGAACCGGGCAATCGTTTTATTTCCTTCGAAAGGCCCGTATAACAAGGCTACCATGACCAATCCCATGACCAATCCGAATACACGGGTGGATTTTTTATCGAAATTGAGAATGATAAAAAAACCCAGCCCTCCTACCGCAGTTGCATAAGCTGTCCGGGTCCCCGAATAGCCCATCGCCAGGATCATGATCACGCATCCGCAGATCATCAGCCATTTGGTGCGCGGTCTTTTTTCATTGATAGCGATGATCAGGTAAAATACGGCGCATACAGCCATTAAGATCCCAAAAGAAGAAGGATCGGACATGGTGGAGAATTTCCGGAACTCCCCATTGACGAAGATCAGCGCCAGTCCATGCTGGTCTGCCAGAATGAGATCGAGTTCAAAAGGAAAATATCCATGGACCTGCTGGAGGCAGCCGTATAAAGCGGTCAGGGTACAAAGGATGAACAGGTAGAAGATATATTTTCTTGTCTTTTCATAACTGTCAAAGACCGTATAGGCAGTAAAAAAAATGGCGATGTATCCCAGGAATTTCCGGATGGCGAGGATATCGGTTTCCTTCGACATGGAATTGGGGTTAAAGAACTCGATGGCATTGTAACATAAGGTGAAAAGGATAAAGATGACCAGGCGGCTTTTCATGAACTTGGCCGCATTTTCCTTGTATTCGATCCTGCGCATAAACACCCCGAGAAAGGTGGCTATCGCCATCCCGTCGAAAAGAATACCCACCGGCATCTGACCTTTAAAAAGAAGACGGTTTATAAAAAAAGCAAAAAATGAATAGGCAGCAATGATATAGAGCCCCGCCTGTGCATCCGACAGACAGATAATAACCACGAACAGCCCCAGGATCCCACCGAATAAACCCATTCCCGCCAAAAGATCGATGGCGGTCAGGTACCCGAACAAAAGACCCACCGCAAGCAGGAACAGGTAACCAAGCCAATTATTGAGTTTTTTTTGAAGGAAGGTCTGCTCACAAAACTCCAGGACCCGTCTGCTTATCTTTTTTTTGAAGCTTACTATGTTTCTCATAGAAAGGAGGTCACAAAAACAAAATTTTTATATACACGTATACCATCATGGAAACGGCAATTAAATACATGACTTTTTCATGAAAAGAGGCTTTTTCCTTCTGCATGATGAGAGATTAGGTGTATAACGGCTAAATTATTGAAAATATGCTAAAACAAGGTGATTATTATTGATTTATACCAATTCTGTGACTATTTTAGCCGGGCAATCGGATACATTATGTAAACTTTATATTTTTCGAATTTTCAGATGATGCTTTTCTGGCAATACCTTTTTATAATCAGTTGTTTTCTCGTCTTTTACAATTACGCGGGGTACGCCTTGATCGCTTACGCCGGTAACCGGATAAAAAAGCCGGCAAGGGGTACGAATGAATCCGGCTTTTTCCCAAAAGTCTCTTTTATGGTAGCGGCTTATAATGAGGCCGATTTTATAGAGAACAAGATCCTCAATTCGCTTCAGCAGAATTATCCGGGGCCCATAGAATTTTTATTCGTGACCGATGGTTCGGATGACGGCACTCCGGAGATCGTACAACGGATGAGCGCAACCTACCCAGCCTTACGATTGTTTCATCTGCCCGGACGAAAAGGTAAATCCGCAGCGATGGACAGGGCCGTTACCTTCGCTACCGGTGAGATCCTGATCTTCAGCGATGCAAATACCCTGTTGAACAAGGAAGCAACCTCCCGGATCGTCCGGCATTATGCGAATCCCCAGGTAGGTGGTGTGGCCGGGGAGAAAAAAGTGGTCAGCCGTTGGGAAAATGCAGGGATTACAAGGACGGGCCAGGCAACGATAGAAAATACAGAAGCCGGAACAGGGGAAGAAGTCGGTGCCGGGGAAGGGCTCTATTGGAAATATGAATCCTTTCTTAAAAAAATCGATTCCGATTTTTATTCGGTAGTCGGTGCTGCAGGGGAACTTTTTTCCTTGCGAAAAGATCTGTATGAGCCTTTGTCCGCTGATATCATTCTCGATGATTTTGTCCTTTCCCTGAAAGTGGCGCAAAAAGGATATCGTGTACGTTACGAACCCGATGCTTATGCCATGGAACTACCTTCTTTCTCACTCAGGGACGAGCAAAAACGAAAAGTGCGGATTGCGGCCGGAGGCTTTCAGTCGATTGTCCTGCTCAGCCCTCTTTTACTTTTCTGGCGGCAGCCCAGGTTGTCTTTCCTCTATATTTCACACAGAGTGCTCCGATGGGCGGTAACCCCATTCTGCCTGGTGATTGCCTTTGTTTCCAATCTCATTTTATGTCTTCAGCAGGGGCATTTTTTATACTATTTGTTTTTTGCCGCTCAACTGGCTTTTTACGGTATGGCGGCGCTGGCTGCCGGGATACCAGGCAAACAACCGAAAATTCTGAAACTCCCCTATTATTTTACGTTCATGAATATATCGGTAATATGGGGATTTTTCAGATTTTTGCGGGGCCGACAGTCGGCTGTCTGGGAAAAGGCCAAACGAACTCAAAATTAGTGTTATGAACGATCTCCAGACCCTGAACGATCAGCATAGCCGGGCTTCCCTTGCGGATTCCCTGAAAAAAGGATTTGCCAGGGCGTTTAATACCGCCATCCTGGAAAAGAACAGGATGGCCTGGGTGGATTATCTCCGGGGGATCGCCATCGTACTGGTCGTATACCGGCATGTGCTTCTCGGTCTGCAAAGAGGTAACATGGTTATTCCCACATCGCTGATCAATGCCAACATGATCTTTTTTAGTTTCCGGATGCCGCTGTTTTTTATCCTGTCCGGGATCTTTATCGGTGGAAGCATCGCCAGACGTCCCCTGAATAAACTCATCTTTACCAAATTTGAAAATCTGCTGTATCCATACCTGATCTGGGCCTTTATCCAGGTCACCCTGCAGATCTGTCTCGCCCGTTTTGCCAATTCCGACAGGACGGTCATGGATTATACGCTGATCCTCTACCAACCACGTGGGTTGGACCAATTCTGGTATTTGCCTGCCCTTTTTAATGCTACCCTGGTATATCTTCTGCTAAAAGTCAAGCTGAAAGTACCGAACTGGGGCCAGTTACTTTTGGGAATCGGCCTGTATTTCCTGGCGCCTTTTTGCACAAAGATCAGCATGATGTCCGATTGGATGGAGTTTTTCGTGTTTTTTGCTTTGGGGGACTGTATATCTGTGATCTTTTTCAAAGCGAAGAGCCAGGCCCTTTTAAATAGCCCGTTAACCCTGCTGGTCATGATCCCTGTATTTACCGTGACCCAGGTCTTTTACCTGGCTGAAGCCGCTACCCTTAAAGGAGTGGGCCAACTTGAATTCCTTGCCATTGCCCTGATCGGCTGTTTTGCCATGTTCGTGCTGGCTTTCCGTCTCCAAACCTGGAATATCCTTCGTTTTCTCCGGGTATTGGGTTTTCATTCCCTTTTTATATATGTCATGCATGTAATGGTGGCCGCCTTTGTCAGATCCCTGCTGATGAAAGTCTTTGGGCTTCATAACCCTGTTATTCTCCTGGCATGCGGGATTTTTGCAGGGGTAACCATTCCCGTTATCTTTTATAATTTACTGATAAAGGACAATGTGTTATGGTTCCTTTTTTATGTCCGCAAACCGCAAAAAAAGGTGATTATATCCGCGTAGCCACCACCGCAAATTTTTGTTTCTTCCGTAGGAACCAGCTTTCATAAAAGGTATAAGAAAGATAGGCGATAGTACAGGTTACGACCAGGTTGGTCAGGGGATAACCGATATCATAGAGAATCCTTGACTCCGGATGGCCGATCGCTTTTTTAAAGAAGATCAGCACGATCTGGCAGACCGAAGTATGGAAAAGATAGATGCCATAGGATATTTTCCCCAGCGTTTTCAGCAGGGGATATTCCAGGTTGTAGATGGAATTTTCGGAAACTGCTGCCAGCAGTACATATCCGTATAGGATATCACAGACATAGTGATGAAAAAAGATCAGGTAGAACGGGTCTGGTTTGATCACTGAAAGACTGAACAGGATGGCCAGGATCGTCATGATCACCTGCAGGGCAGGATGGAACAGACGCCGGAATAATACGGTAAATCTATCCCGGTGATAGTATAATAAGGCCAGGAATAACCCTCCCCCGAATAAATCCAGTTTATCGAAGATCATTTCATAATTCACACTGAGGAAATAGTCGGGACGCACATGGGGCATTAAAGCCGGAAGGATCGCATACAGCATGATCCTGATAAATATACTCACCCCGAACATGACGACCAGCAGGGCAGGCAATCTTTTGCGGAAGGTATTGAGCAACAAAGGCCAGATCACATAGAATTGTTCCTCGATACAGACCGACCAGCTGACCTCGAATATCCCCTGGTTATCCCCTATAAAGGCCAGTTGAAAATTTACGGCGAAGAAAAGAAGGAATAAAAGATTCTGCATCATTAAGGCAAAATCCGTATCGCTTCCCATCCCTAATTTACGGGCGATGAGGGGGGAGAAAAAGGTGATGAACAAACCAAATCCCAGGTATAAAGGCCAGATACGTAATATACGGCGAATGTAAAAATTCCGGTAACTGACCGTGCCCGTTGAATCCTTTTCCACGAGTAACAGATAACTGATCAGAAATCCGCTCAAAATAAAGAACAAACTTACACCCAGCCGACCCATTTGTTCAAGCGCATTATCTACGAAAATAGTACTGTCCGAATAGCCCTTCTTAAAAAATATAGAGTGGTGAATGAGTACCAGGAAAGCGGCAATAAAACGGATTCCATCCAGGTTTTTAAAGTAAACTTTCATCCCTTCCTTTTTATTTTTTTCGGGCCGTATTACAGTTTCCATTTTTTTATTCATTTTGAAACCTGATCCTTATCTGTCATACCGTTGAATAACGCTCAATACGGCCGGGTCGATCCGCAAGGCCGTATCGGATTGCGGTTTTCCATAAAAGAAGGTTTCGTATTCATTCCGGTAAACCCCATTGGCATGGGTCCGGGACATGACTTTCCTGTTCAGGGAAGTATAGGTCATATAACCAATCGAAAGGACACCCAAGGCGGAATACGCGATGAGATAAAGAGTTCCCAGACCTTTGATCACTTTGCCTTTGGAAAAACTGCTTTGAACCAACACGGCCACCACGAAAGGAAATACAGGCACCCAGAACCGCGGATCGTAGAACGGCCAGTTGAACATCAGTATACTGTAAAAGAACAAATAACTTTTTACAATGAAAGGGATCTTATTTTTCCGGATAAACAACAGGTAGGCGAATCCGGCAAAGATCAATATGCCGGATATACGGAAAAATAACGGACCGGACCCGAATGGAAAAAATCCCTGGACCTTCACGATGGAAACATTAAATCCAATTTCCGCCCATTCCGTAAAATGCCAGCCCAACATTACCGGCAGGGTAACCCCTTCCTTGAACTGTTTGTTGAATACACCGGTATAATGATTAAGCCCGAGTTGTTTCGAAAAAACGACGACCCCAATAAAAACCAGGATGATCCCTCCCACTACTATTCTGTTCTTCCGGATCAGGACGATCAATTCTTCACGATACTGCCATAATAGGCCGGTGACCAGGGCAGCCGCCAGCGATATACCTACCGACCTGGTCAGAAAGGCAAGCCCACCCAGGGCAAATGCCGACAGCAGGAGCCAAATATTTTTGTTTTGGGTGTACCTGTAGAACAGATATACGCTGCTCACGGAAAAGAACAGGTATTGCATTTCCGAAAGAGGATGCGTCGCAAATTTTATGGTCGTCCAGTTCAGCAGGACCAATATCAGTAAAAGAAGGGGATTAAGGGTGGGTTTAAAAATCCTTGCCACCAGGTAAACTCCTGCGAATAAATAAACACAATTGATCAGTACGATGCTCCACGATTTTAAAATGCCCAGCTTGGATAAGATCAGCAATAATGCCGTATAACCAAAGGGAAGATAATCCTTTGCCGCTTCGGAATCAGGTGGACAACCCAGTTCGATACAATCTTTTATAGCAAAATACCGGAGCATATCCACATGCAAACGAAGCGGTGTGCCGCAATTCACCAAATATACAGCCACGAGTAACACACTGATCACCTTCATGACACCGGCGCCTTTTTGTCCGGAAAGCCCTCCCGAAGGCAGGGAAGAGCCAGTATAAGGCTGTTTGGTGTATGAGTTCTGCATACTTTTTATATAGGTTACCTGGTTTATTTAGTTGTTCTCTTACTATTGCGGTTGATCCTCTACTGCTCCGGTTGATCCTCTACTGTACCGGATAATCGCTTACTGTACCGGTTAATCCTCTACTGCTCCGGCTTTTCTGCAACCGCTATTACCGATAACCCGGTCAGGTGGGTAGTCAGTTTATCCAGTAGCCTGAAGACAGGAAGAAAAACAGAATAGAGGGACAATTGACCGGAGGTGATGGCCTTTTTTCCGAGCAGGGATCCCGCTATCCACCACCCCAATATTCCCGCGCCATTAAAATACCGGACATCAGTCACCTTCATTCCTTCCTCCCGGAGCAAGCCGGTCAATCCTTTCCGGTTATATCGCCTGAAATGGCCCAATTCCTTATCCAAACCATTATATAATGCCTGAAAAGCCGGAACCAGGATAACAAAGCGGCCACCGGGTTTCAGAAACTTTCTGCAATTCCTGACCGCTAATCCATCGTCGCCGATATGTTCGATCACATTCAGCGCGATGACTGCATCGAATTTACCGATCAGGGAAGGATAATCCTTCTCAGGATCGGCCGATAACAGATCCATCTGATAAACGCCTTCCAGGTTAGCCTTATTATGGAATTGTTGTTTTAAATGCGTGCAATAGCCTGGTCTCAGGTCGCTTAAGGTAATTTGGGCTTCCTGTTCCAGCAACAGCCCGGAGATATTGCCGATCCCGCTTCCAATCTCCAGAACCTTCCCCCGGCAATAAGGAGCGACCAGCTGGAACATCCAACGGTTGAACGCATCTGCATGGGAAAACAGCTCCAGCGTACCCAAACCAACCGGATCATCTGTCTGCTGAAGGGAATTCGGATCGTGAATTTTTTGTACTATTTGAATAAATTGTACTTTATGATACAATAAATAGCACGGAAACCATCTTTCCAGCCTATTTTTTTACCCTCTTCATAGGTACGGCCATAGTAAGAGATACCTACTTCATAGATACGGATGGCCGGAACACGGGCGATCTTGGCCGTAACCTCCGGCTCGAATCCAAAACGTTTTTCTTTAAGTACTATCTTCTGTATGATGGGAGTCCGGAAGAGTTTGTAACAGGTTTCCATATCGGTCAGGTTCAGATTGGTAAACATGTTATTTAACATGGTCAGGAACTTATTGCCGATGGAGTGCCAATAAAATAAAATGCGGTGGGAATTGCCCCCGAGAAAACGGGACCCATAAACGACATCCGCAAAACCCCGTATAACAGGCTTTAGCAGCAAGTTAAATTCTTCGGGATCATATTCCAGATCCGCATCCTGGATGATCAGGTATTCCCCTGTCGCTTTTTGTATGCCGGTATGGATGGCTGCTCCTTTTCCTTTGTTGACTTCATGTTTGAAATACTGAATGTCCGCCTCAGCATGACCCTGGATATAGGTCTGCAGGATCTTTTCGGTTTCGTCTGTGGAACAGTCATTTACGAGGATTAGTTCTTTTTTGATCCCGTTCAGGAGTTCGACTTCCAGGACACGATCCAATATCAGGTGGATGGTTCTTGCTTCATTATAGGCCGGAATGATAATCGAAAGCTTAGAAATATTTTCCATTTTCTGGTTTAACAGGGTTCAATTAAGGTCCTAAAATACAATTTAATGGTTGAAAGTGCAACAGTTACACCAAAAAGAGGGTTGTTCCCCGCTCTCCAGGAAAAGGGCCGGCCAACCGGCCAGCCCTTTTTATTCGTTATGAAATGCAGGTTTCCCTCTTCAGCCTTATTTCCTGAGGACTTCCAACGTTTTACGGTCATTCCGGTTGACATAAGTCACGGTTACATAATACACCCCGGAAGGAATCGCTCCGGCAGTCTGAATCCGGAGCTGGTTATTGCCCTGGTACAAACCTTCGAATCGTTTCAGGAAAATTTGTTTTCCGGTGACATCAGTGACCGAGACCAGCACATTATCGTTAGCCAAGGCAGGTACCGACAAGGTAAAGTCCTGATCGTATGGATTCGGATAGGCTGTCAGCGGTCGGAGGGCGTCCAGTACACTGTTGCCCGAGGTCTGCTGCGCAAATTGGTTGCCGATCGCCCTGAGCGCTCCCGGTGTATTGACAGATGGAGCCGGAGAGATCGTATTCACGGAAGGATCGTATGCTTTAACGATCATAACACCCAGCAGGCCGAAGGTAGCCGTCGGATACCCGGTAAAGCTGATCCTGATCTGACCGTTCTGATCCGGAACCAGGCCGAAGATCGTCAGGGTCCCGGTTTTGTTATTCAGTGAATTCAGCAGATAGGTTTTGCCATTCACCATATACACCGTACTGTTCTCACCCGGATAATTGGTAAGACTGGCAAACATCGTGATATCGTATTTACGTACCAGGTTCAAGCCGTTCAACACGACATAGGTCGTATCACCGGGGAACATTCCGAATCCTTCCGCCATTACCTTATCGGGGAAGATGCCGGTATTATTGCCGGTGTTGACTCCCGGGCTGACCATTCCGTCCACTTTCACCGGCTGAACCATTCCGATATTGGTCGGAACACCTGTCTCATCGTTGAAGTTGTTCCAGGTGGCCCCTAATCCATAAACCCAGTTCAGGTTATTCCATGGATTGCCCGCCGCGTTGGCGCTGCTGCAGAAGTTGACGAACACCGAAGTGGCATAGGTGTATCCTCTGACAGGATTGCTATAGGTAGAATAATTCGTTCCGTTCACCGCACGGACGGTATAGTTAAAACTCGTATTGGCAGGAAGTCCCGCATCTGCATACGTGGTACTGTTTGCAGGGAGACTTGCCAGCAGGGAATAGGCGCCGCCATCATTTGCACGCCATACTTCATAACCGGTTTCATTGGATGCCCGGTCCTGCCATTGCAGGGCAACCGTGCCGGAGGCGGTATAATCCACCGTCCGCAGATCGGCAGGACTCAGGGTCGTAACCGAAGCGGGAGTGTAAGCCTCGATGACCAGTGCGCTAAGAATTCCGAATGCGGCGCTGGCATTCTTCGCGCAGCTGATGATGACCTGTCCGCTGGCATCGGAACTGATGCCGTTGATCTGAACCGTTTTGTTAGAATTATAGGATCCATCCAGGGAGAGTGTCGTTCCGTTGACCGTAAAATTGGTCAGCGAACTGGAGCTGGTCCCGTCACTGTTATAGAATACGAAATTGTATTTTTTGGCAGTACTCAGGCCATTTACCGTGATCCGGTGTGCATTGGAATTGGTCGTATAGAGCGCAGTACGTTCCACTGTTTCCGGATATACTTCGGAACCGTTCCTTCTGCGCATACCCGTTACCGCTAATCCATCCCATGCATCCGTCAGGGTTACGGAGATGCCCGTAGCCGTATTCCCGTCGTCCTTCAGACCCGTAATGGAGGTACCAGCATTCGGCAGATAATTGATCGCCAGGTTATTCCAGGGAGCCGGTGTCAGGTTATCGTTATTGGTCATATTGACATAGGTATAGGATATATTGGCATCCACTACATACAGGTTGAAACTTGCCGAACGGCTGGAGTCACTGTTGTCGGTAGCTTTTACTGTAAGACCCGTAAAGGTGCCCTGCAGACCGGCAGCCGGCTGGATGGTGATCGTACCCGTTCCGTTTCCGTTATCCACGAAGCTGGCAAAGGAAGGCAGGTTGGAGGCCGTTAAACGGACATGATCTGTCGGATCATCGGTAGTCGTTACGGTTACCGTCGTGCTTTGATTATTTTTCAGCAATACATCGGCAATCGGCGCAATCTGCGGGATCCTGTCGGTAGTCGTAACCGAAGCCGTATCGCTGTAGGTGGAATTGCCATGAGTATTGATCGCCCTGACCGTATAGGAATAAGGGGTGGTTCCGGAGATGGCGCTGTCCAGAAAGGCGGCCGTACCGGGATCTGCCGTTTTGAGCAGACTGAAGGTTACCCCTGCATTCAGGGAACGATAGATCTCATAACCGGTCTCGTTGTAAGCCGCATTCTGCCAATTCAGCTGAACGCCTTTGCCGGGAACGTTTTGTGCGGTGAGCAGGGTTGGAGGTGCTGGAGCAGTACCGTCATCATAGACAGAGGTGACCACCAGGGCATTCAGGTATCCGATCGGTGTACCCGTCGCCTTTTTCATATTTACCGTGATGGCGCCTGCTGCCGTTGGTGAAAGATTATTGAACGATACCGTGTTTTTGGTATTGTTCTGCACATATAACGACAACGATTGGGCTCCCACCGTATAAATGGTTGTCCCGTTATCCGCAGCCCCGTTAAATACGCTGCTGGCAAAAAGGGTAAGATTATATTTTCCGGAAGGATTGAGACCTGTTACGGAAACAGCTGCAGTCTCCGGTCCACCGTAGTAACCGAAATACCAGAAATCATTCAGTACAGCATCCGGATAGACCCCTGAGTTATTACCCGTGGTCGGACCGCCATTAAATGGCATCCACCAGGATTGCAGGAAGTTGATGCCTACCGATGTCACCTTGCCATTCTGATCAAGCAGGTTCGGCGTGGTAATACCTGTCATATTATTCCAGGGTGCACCCAACGTATTGGCATATTTTACCCTGGCATAGATCTTGGTGCTCGGATCTTTATCCTGGATGATCAGGTTAAAGGTGCGGGTAATGGAATCTCCCTGCCCGTCATTGACCTTCACACTCACGGTATAGGTACCTGCCGCGGCATAGGTGGGTTGCAGGACCAAAGTAGCAAATCCATTAGCCCCGTTCACCAGGGTGAATTTATTTGGAAGGTTGCCTACCGACCAGGTTAGCGTGGCTCCTGTGGTGGAATCCGTTGCGCTGAGGGCGATCCGTACGCTGTCCCCTTCTTTGATAGTCGTATCGGATATCTTATTGATCACCGGCGTATAATTGCCGTTGACAGTCAGGTTGAAGATGGTTGAGTCGGCGCCGCCATTCGGGTTCGCCGCCAATATCTTTATACCGTTATATACGCCCTGATCCGTAGTATCGGGGTGTAGGGTCAGTACTCCCTTGCCATTCCCGTTATCGGTAAAATTAGCAAAGGCCGGCAGGTTGGGAGCCGAAAGCGTTAACGATGCCGGACTGGTCGAGGTCGCATTGACGGCAACCACCGTAGTCGCTCCATACCTGATATTGCGGCTGGGCAATTGGGTGATGACCGGTGCGATATCTTTTGCTTTGGCATAAACAATGGGAGAATAACCGGTATTGCCGCCAACCCAAACTGCATTTATCCGGTAATAATAGGTCTGATTGGAATAAAGACCGGTATCGGAATAATTAGTGACGGTGGAAGGCACATTGCTGAGCAGCAGGAACCGGGCACTGTCTCCAATTGAACGGTAGATATTATAGCCGGTGATGCCGGTTGCGGAATCCGCCCAGCTAAGAGCAATGACGGATGAAGAAACAGCCGTTGCCAGCGGATTATAAGGAGCGACGGGTGCAGCAGGCAAACCAAAAGTGGTTGCCATCGAGTTCTTGATGATAAAGGCAGAATCCGGAATGGCCGTTTTGCCGATCCCAGGTCCCTGGTAACTCGTGGTGAGATAATAACCGCCGCCTAACTGGAAGAAGGTTACGAAGTAAGGATAACTGCCCTGGGTAAGATAGACAGTTCCCGATCTTTCCGTCGGTCCCTGCAGGAAATCGTTCATAACGACCAGGTGTGCGCTGTCAAATCCGCCGACGTACAAGTTGCTTCCATCATCGGAAGAAGTATAGAAAGTATAATTGCCGGTTGTGGGAATATTTATATAACCCTGATATTTAAATGCATAATTGGTTGTCGTCGGGCTCGGAGCCAATGAAATATTCGGCAGGTTCCCTGTCGAAAACGGCGCCAGCGAATTAAAAGGAGGAAGATTATTCCATGCCCCCTGGTAATAAGAATAGGTCAGACCGCCAAGAGAAGCCGGATCATAACCGGAAGCACCATATTGATTGATGGCCTGTATCTTATAAAAATAGGTGGACGCAGCCTGTACCGTTGAATCGGTAAAACTGGTTTTATTGGCGCCTGTGGTCGTTACAATGGTATAAGGTCCGCCGCTGCCTGTGGAACGGTAGATCTCGAAACCGCTCTCGTTATTGCTATTGTCTGTCCAGACAAGGTTGATCTTATTATACGATGTTGCCGTAGCCTTGATTGCCGATGGAAATGCAGGGGCCACTCCGGCAGAAACAATCTGATCTACAAATACACTGTCCGGGATCGCGTTGAAATTACCTCCGGTCTGCGGTGTATTCCAGGACACGCCCATTACTGCACCCCCACCTTGTTGATAGAAGGCAATAGCAATTGGGTATGTTCCCGCCGTTAAGGAGAGTGCTGCAGAATTAACGTTATTGGTACCATGCAGACCGTCGTTGTTGACAGTTGGGGTCCCTGAAAAACTATATGGAGAAGTAGTCTGGTTCAGCCCCCCGATCCAAAGCCTGCTGCCATCATCCGAACTGGTCTGTAAAGTATAGGTTCCCGTGACAGGGATGCGGATATAACCCTGCCAGAGATAGGCATAGTTCGAGGCCTGGGTGGAAGAAGAAAGGGAGACATTCGGCATGAATCCCAAGCTCACCGGCGTCAATGATCCGAAGTCCTGCAACGCATTCCAGGTCCCGGTGAACGTATAATATTTATAGTTCAGCCCGATCTGTCGCGCCTGACCGCTGACCTGGTTGCTCATGGGCGAAAGGTTCTTCGCCAGGTCAGTAGCCTGTATGGTAAAAATATAATTCTGACCGGTTTGCAGATTATTGACGGTGAAGAAAGTTTGGGTGGTGGAATAGGTCTTAACGCCGTTTATATAAACGAAGTACTGAGTCACGCCGATATTATCCGTGGAAGCCGTCCAGCTGAGGGATATCGAGGTCTTGGTCGATCCGGTCAGGGTCAGGCTGCCCGGTACTGTTGGAGCCTGGGCATCGGCAGTAGTCGTACCGGAAGCCTGGCCGGAAATGGCGGAAGCACCGGTATTATCGACGGCACGGATGACATAATAATATTTTGTGTTCGTTTGCAGACCGGTGATGACCTGGGTGGTAATATCCGCTCCGGTGATAGCCGCTATGGTATACGGACCCCCGGGCTGGGTGGCCTGATAGATCTCGAAATTCGTTTCATTATTGGTCGGAGAAGGGTTCTGACTCCAGTCCAGTTCCAGGGAGGTCTGGGAAAGTGTGGTCACCGTAAGACCCGAAGCTGGGTCCGGTTTATTGGGGCCAGCAGAATCGATCACCGTAAAAGGCGCCGAGAAACTGCTGGAACAACCGTACTGTTCGGTCACTTTAACGATATAATTACCGGGTGCGGTCACCTTAAGGGTGCTGTCCTTACTGCGGGTAGTAGTATCTCCCGTTTTCTGCCAGACATAGGATACATAACCGGAAGGCACCTTCAGGGTTACTCCTTTATTATCCAGTGCAGGAATGACTTTGCTCATCAGACCGGACACGGTGATCGGTGGAGTTACGGTAGGCGCTTTTATACTGATGACAACCGGGGTACGGGACCATTCGGACCAAACTCCGCCGCGTTGAATACGGCAATCATAGGTCCCGGTCTGGGTGGCCGTGATCGTATTGGTGGTGGAAGAAAGCAACACACCGTCCTTTCTCCACTGGTAGGCACTTAACCCTGTAGCAACGCCAATGGTAACATTGATGGGATCACCGGGACAAAATTGGGTCCTTCCGAACAATGTCCAGGGATTGGACATATAGGCACGTACGCAGAACGGGAAAAAATCCGGATCTGCCCAGGCTGTGGTCCAGGTACCATGCCCCAGTTGGGGATATAATGTATATTTCAGGTTTCCTCCTGCCTTGGCAAAACCATTGACAACCTGTTGGGCAGTATTGGGATCGGGACCCGTGTCCAGACCTCCCTGAAAATCCCAGATCGGGGTAAATTTTATATTTTTCATATTGGCCGCCGTCGAGTCACCTAAGGTGATCCCGGACATAGGCAGGGCAGCCGCCGTGTACTGGGGATAAGATTCCATCATGCCCCAGCTCGCGTAGCCGCCTGCGGAAAGACCATTGTTGATTATGCGGAAGGGATCCAGTTTGTTGTTGGTGACCATGTAGTTCGCTACCTGTATGGCCAGATCGAAGTTTGGACCGCTCCAGCCAGTACCGGGAGTTTGGAATACCAGTACATAACCGTCAAAAGCTCCGTTGTCCACTGCACCCTGGAACACCGGACCTCCATTGGCCAGCGAAAATTCATTATCCGTTGAAGGACCTCTTTCTCCTGCCCCATGCCAGAAGATAAGCATCGGGTATTTTTTCCCGTCATTGGCCGCAGGGTCATAACTTTTGGGGAATTTAAGCCTGAATGGGATGGTATGCAGGATATATGCCTTCCATGAATCTGTGTTCCAGCTTAATCTGACAGTCCTGATCCATTTGCTGATCGTATTGAGATCAGGGGCGTTAGGATTGGTAGCGCTTCCTGCCGGTGCAGAAGGGTTGTAGGTTATGACCGGGTCACTGGGATTTAATACGCTCTGCCCGTTTAAGGACGAGGTAAGGAAAAGGGTAAGGGCCAGTAAATAAAGAGGGATTCTCAGGGTAAAATTACGCATAGTTTCAAACTTAAGATAGGGAGTAAACGTTTTTTATATATCAAAAAAAGTATTGATCATTCACGAATGGAATCACGAGAGGAAATTGGAAGACAGAAGGAAAAATGGAATTCACAGAAAGGATGGAATTGGCCCCGCACAGAGGGTTTAAATGGCTTCGCACAGAAGGATGGAAATGGGTTTCAAACAGGATGAAAACAGCCTTATAGGTCCAGGCAATAGCACATACCTCAAAGGAAATTAGATAAAATATAGATAAAGCTACTGCAAGTTAGCCTTTTTTTTGCATATTAACTGCCGTTTAACATTAAATGATTCCGTCCAGAAAGGCGCTGAGCCTTAAAAGAGTAATAAAATCCCCAAACACCAGTATTTTTTTTGCACTTCGTAGCCTCGCGCAAAGGTCAGCGCAGGGAAGTTTCTGAAAATTTAACTTCCCTGCTCTCCACCTCTAATGATTCCATTTTATTATTATCATTTATTATCTATCGTTTACTTCCTCATAACCTTCAGGGTTTGCCTGTCGTTCCTGTTGAGACAGGTTACCGTAACAAAATAGATCCCAGCAAAAACCGGGTTTTCCGGCTGAATCCGGAGTTGGTTATTACCCTGATACAGCCCTTCAAACCGTTTCTGATAGATCGGTCTCCCGCTAATATCCGTTATCGTTACCAGGATATCGTCACCAGTCAATGAAGGTACTGATAAGGTAAAGTCCTGATCGAACGGATTCGGATAAGCCGTCAGTGGCCTCAGACCATTCAGGATCCTATTGTTCATACTATCCTGAGGGGGCGTCGCAAACCGGTTACCGGTCGCAAGGATAGCACCCTGCGTAAATACAGTCGGAGCCGGGGAGATCGCACCGGCAGAGGGATTATAGCCCTTAACGATCATGGCACCCAGCAGGCCGAAGGTTGCTGTCGGATAGCCTGTAAAGCTGATCCTGATCTCCCCATTCTGATCCGGATCCAGACCAAAGATCGTAAGCGTCCCACTTTTGTTATTTAGAGAGTTCAGCAAACAGGTCTGGCCATTCACCATATACACCGAGGTGTTCTCCCCCGGATAATTGGTCAGGCTGGCAAAAACCGTGATATCGTATTTCCTGGTAAGATTTAATCCGTTCAATATCACATAGGTTGTATCGCCGGGGAACATACCAAATCCTTCGGCCATCACCTTATCAGGGAAGATACCGGAGTTATTACCCGTATTGACACCCGGACTCACCATTCCATCCACTTTCACCGGCTGCACCATGCCAATATTGGTAGGAACGCCTGCCTCATCCTTGAAATTATTCCAGGTAGAACCTAACCCATAGATCCAGTTCAGGTTATTCCAGGGGGAGCCTGCCGCATTTGCACTGCTGCAAAAATTGATAAATACGGTTGAAGCATACGTATATCCTCTGATCGGGTTGCTATAACCTGAGGGATTCGATCCATTCACCGCCCGTACTGCATAATTATAAATTGTATTGGCCGGAAGATTAACATCAACATAGGTAGTGCTGTTCGCCGGAAGGCTTGCCCGTAGCGAGTAGGTCCCTCCATCGTTTGCACGCCATACCTCATAACCGGTCTCGTTGGACGCCCGGTCCTGCCACTGGAGGGATACCGTATTGGAAGCCGTGTAATCCAATACCCGCAGATCTGCGGGGCTCAGCGTTGTTACAGAAGCCGGTGTATACGCTTCAATGACCAGGGCGCTCAGCATGCCATAAGCAGCAGCAGCATCCTTTAAACAGATGATTACCACCGTTCCGCTGGCATCGGGGCTGATTCCGTTGATCTGAGCAGTCTTATTGGAATTATACGATCCGTTGAGTCCGATAGTCTGCCCGTTGACCGTGAAATTGGTCAGCGAACTGGAACTGGTCCCATCACTGTTATAGAAAAGGAAGTTGTATTTTTTGGAAACATTCAATCCTGTCACCGTGATCCGGTGCGCGTTCGAATTGGTGGTAAACAATGCGGTCCTTTCCACTGATTCCGGATACACCTCTGTGCCGTTGCGGCGGCGCATGCCCGTTATCGCTAATCCATCCCACGAATCCGTCAGGGTGACAGATACACCGGTTGCCGTATTGCCATCGTCTTTCAACCCGCTGAGGAATGTCCCGGCATTCGGAAGGAAAGGGATCGCCATATTGTTCCAGGGCGCCGGAGACATGTTATCGCCATTGGTGAAATTGACATAGGTAGCTGAGAGGTTCGCATCGACCACATACAGGTTGAAACTGGCAGACCGGCTGGAATCGCTGTTGTCTGTTGCCTTGATCGTAAGTCCGGGGAAAGTGCCGAGTAATCCCGCCGCCGGCTGGATCGTCACTGTACCTGTTCCATTGCCATTATCCACGAAACTGGCGAAAGAAGGAAGGTTGGAAGCCGTCAGACGGACATGGTCGGTAGGATCGTCCGTGGTCGTTACCGTCACCGTGGTGCTTTGATTATTCTTGAGTAATACATCGGCGATCGCACCGATCTGAGGAATACGATCGGTGGTCTTTACAGTTGCCGTATCTGTATAGGAAGAAACTCCATGATTATTGACCGCCCTTACTGTATAGAAGTATTGGGTTGTTCCTGAGATGGCGCTATCAAGGAAAGCGGCCGTACCCGGATCCGCAGTTTTGATCAGGCTAAAGGTTCCCGCACTGCTCGTTGAACGATACACTTCATATCCCGTCTCATTATAAGCCGCATCCTGCCAGTTCAGCTGAACGCCTTTACCCGGAACATTTTGGGCGGTCAATGCCGTTGGATTTGCCGGTGCCGTGCCGTCATCATAAACGGAAGTGATCACCAGGGCATTCAGGTAACCGATCGGGGTCCCCGGCGCTTTTTGCATATTCACGGTGATCGCACCGGCTGTCGTGGGTGAAAGGTTATTAATCGATACGGTGTTCCTGGTATTGTTCTGCACATATAGGGATACCGATTGGATTCCTACCGTATATATGGTCGTCCCGTTATCAGCAGCCCCGTTAAATACGCTGCTGGCAAAAAAAGTAAGGTTGTATTTTCCTGCCGGGTTGAGGCCGGTAACCGAAAACGCAGCCGTCTCCGGTCCACCGTAATAACCGAAGTACCAGAAATCATTCAGGACCGCATCCGGGTAAACGCCGGAATTATTTCCCGTTGTTGGTCCCGCATTGAAAGGCATCCACCAGGACTGGAGAAAATTGATACCTACGGTGGTTACCTTACCACTCTGATCCAGTAGATTCGGCGTTGTGATCCCTGTCATATTATTCCAGGGCGCTCCGATCGTATTGGCATATTTTACCCGCGCATAGATCTTTGTGCTGGGATCCTTATCGAGAATTGTCAGGTTAAAACTGCGGGTCGTGGAATCACCTTGTCCGTCATTGACATTTACCTTCACGGCATACGTACCAGCGGCCGCAAAACCGGGCTGCAGGACTAAAGTAGCAAACCCGTTCGCACCATTAACCAAAGTAAATTTATTCGGAAGACTTCCTACCGACCAGGTCAAAATAGCTCCGGCAGTTGAATCAGTTGCACTGAGGGCAATACGGACACTATCGCCTTCACTGATGGTCGTATCGGATACCGGGTTGATCACCGGCGTATAATTTCCATTGACCGTCAGGTTGAAAAGGGTTGAATCGGCCCCTCCGTTAGGATTGGAAGCTTTTACTTTAATGCTGTTGTAGACGCCTTGATCCGTGATGGCAGGATTAAAAGTCAACGTTCCCTTTCCATTGCCGTTATCTGCAAAACTTGCAAAAGCAGGCAGGTTGGCAGCCGAGAGGGTAAGAGATGCGGGATTGGTAGAAGTGGCACTTACCGCAACAGCGGTGATCGTACCATATCGGATATTTCGGCCAGGCAATTGGGTTATCACAGGTGGGATATCTTTCGCTTTCGCAAAGACAACCGGAGAATAACCTGTATTGCCACCAATCCATGTAGCATTTATCTTATAATAATAAACCTGATTAGAATAAAGTCCTGTATCGGAATAATTAGTGACCGAAAAAGGCAAACTACCCAACAGGAGGAAACGGGAACTATCGCCGATCGAACGATAGACATTGTAACCCGTTACCCCTGATGCCGTATCCGCCCAGTTAAGCATGATCACAGACGAAGAAACAGCCAAAGCCACCGGATTATAGGGTGCGCGGGGCGCAGCCGGTAAGGCAAAAGTCGTAGCCATTGAATTCTGGTTGATTAATGCCGAATCCGGAATCGCCTTTTTACCGAAGGTTGGCCCCTGGTAACTGGTGGTGAGGGAATAGCCGCCTCCCGACTGGAAGTAAGTAACAAAATAAGCATAGGTTCCTTTCGTTAAGTTAACTGTTCCGGACCTTTCCGTCGGGCCTTGCAGGAAATCATTTCCCACCACCAGGTGGGCACTATCGAATCCGCCTACATACAGATTACTGCCATCATCGGAAGTAGTATAAAAGGTATAGTTGCCGGTCGCCGGAATACTGATCGAACCCTGGAATTTAAAAGCAAAATTGGTTGTAGTCGGACTTGGGGAAAGGGACACATTATTCAGGGTTCCGGTCGATACCGGAGTCATCGTATTAAATGCAGGGAGTTTGCTCCAGCTACCCTGATAATAAGCATAAGTTAATCTGCCTATAGAAGCAGGGTCATACCCTGACGCTCCATATTGATTAATGGCCTGCACCTTATAAGCATAGGTTGTGGAAGGTTGTACCGTTGCATCGGTGAACCCGGTCGCATTCGGGCCGGTCGTGGTTATGATGGTGTAGGGCCCCGCTCCGGTGGTGGAGCGATATATCTCGAAACCAGTTTCGTTATTGCTGTTATCGATCCAGGACAGGTTGATCTTATTATAAGCAATTGCTGTGGCTTTAATAGCTGCAGGAAAGGCAGGAGCCACTCCGGCAGGCGTGACCTGATCCTGGAACACACTATCGGGGATAGGCACAAAATTACCGGCCGTCTGCGGGGATTTCCATCCTACTGACATCGCTGCGCCGCCACCCTGCTGGTAAAAAGCGATTGCAATCGGGTAGGTCCCTGCCGTTAAGGGAATGGCTGCTGAACTTACGGTAGTAGTTCCGTGCAGACCGTCATTGTTCACAGTCGCCGTCCCGGAATAACTGTACGGAGAAGCCGCTTGGTTCAATCCTCCCAGCCATAGCTTGCTGCCATCATCAGAACTTGTCTGGAAGGTATAGGTTCCTGTGACGGGTATACGAATATAGCCCTGCCAGAGATAGGCAAAATTGTTAGTCTGGGTAGCCGATGCAATAGATACATTCGGCATCACTCCGGAAAGCAGCGGGGTCAGCGTACCGAAGTTTGCCAGGCTATTCCAGGTATTCGTAAAGGTGTAATAGTTATAGTTCAACCCGATCAGATGCGCCTGACCGCTGACCTGGTTGCTCAAGGGAGAAAGGTTCATCGCCAGATCCGCAGCCTGTACAGTAAATATATAGTTCTGCCCCGGCTGCAGGTTATTGACGGTGAAAGAGGTTTGGGTCGTGGAATAAGACTTGACCCCGTTAACAAAAATATAGTATTGGGTTACCCCGATATTATCCGTGGAAGCTGTCCAGTTGAAAGATATAGACGTTTTTGTAGATCCCCCCAGGGTCAGGTTACCCGGTACTGTTGGAGGCTGGGTATCGGCAATTGTCGTTCCGGAAGCCTGGTTCGAGATCCCGGAAGCACCCGTATTATTAACCGCCCGGATCACGTAATAATATTTCGTATTTGTTCGCAGGGCACTGATGACCTTAGTGGTCACATCCGCGCCGGTAATGGCTGCCAGGGTATAAGGGCCACCCGGCTGAATAGCCTGGTAGATCTCAAAGTTGGTTTCATTATAAATTGGCGAAGGATTCTGGCTCCAGTCCAGTTCCAGGGAGGTAAGAGAGAGTGTCGTTACTATCAGTCCGGAAGCAGGATCCGGCTTATTAGGCCCGGCCGAATCGATCACTGTAAAGGGCGCGGAGAAACTGCTGGAACAACCAAATTGCTCCGTAACCTTGACGATATAGTTCCCGGGCACGGTAACTTTCAGCGTGCTGTCCGTACTGATGGTAGTCGTATTCCCCACTTTCTGCCAGATATAGGAGGCATAACCGGAAGGTACTTTCAGCGTTACACTTTTATTATCCAGAGAAGGAATGACCTTACTCATAAGGCCGGATACCGTGATCGGGGGTGTTACGGTGGGCACCTTGATGCTGATAATTACGGGAATGCGGGACCAATCTGACCAGACACCATTCCGTTGAACCTGGCAATCGTACGTTCCCGTAGCAGTAGCCGTGATCGTGTTGGTCGTGGAAGAAAGCAGCACGCCATCCTTTCTCCATTGGTAAGCATCCAGCCGCGGGGCCACCCCGATCGTCACATTGATCGGGTCCCCGGGACAAAATTGGGTTCGCCCGAACAGGGTCCAGGGGTTGGCCATATAGGCCCTGGTACAGAATGGAAAGAAATCAGGCTCGGCCCAGGCCGTTGTCCAGGTACCATGACCTAATTTTGGATATAAAGTATACCGCAGATTTCCACCAACCTTAGCAAACCCGTTTACGACCTCCTGGGCCGTATTGGGATCTGGACCTGTATCCAGCCCTCCCTGAAAATCCCAGATCGGGGTGAATTTTGTCAAAAGAAGATTCGCCGCCAATGAATCGCCTAAGGTAATTCCAGACATGGGAAGAGAGGCCGCCGTGTAGTTGGGATAATCTTCCAGCATGCCCCAACTGGCGTACCCACCGGCGGAAAGACCGTTGGTGATGATCCGGAACGGGTCCAATTTATTATTTGTGATCATGTAATTCGCAACCTGAACGGCCAGATCGAAATTGGGTCCGCTCCAGCCATTGCCGGGAGTCTGGAAGACCAGCACATATCCGTCAAAGGTCCCGTTATCGACTGCGCTTTGGAAAACCGGCCCTCCATTAGCTAATGAAAATTCATTATCCGTAGCAGGGCCCTTCTCTCCTGCCCCATGCCAGAAGATCAGCATCGGATATTTTTTCCCGTCGTTGGCCGTAGGGTCATAACTTCTGGGAAATTTAAGCCGGAAAGGTATCGTATGCAGGATATAGGCCTTCCATTCCTTGGTATTCCAGCTTAGGCGGACCGTCCGGATCCATTTGCCGATCGTACTTGGATCCGGCATATTCGGATTGGAAAGACTGCCGGCGGGGGCATTTGGATTGTAAGTTACTACCGAGTCATTGGGATTCAATACACTTTGCCCGTGGAGGGAAAGGGTAAAGGAAAGTACAGTGGCCAGTAAAAAAAGAGTAGGAGTTTGGGTAAATTTTTTCATAGCTGCAAGCTTAAGATTTGGAGAAATCGTTTATTATTTAAAAAGGGTAGCCTGGCATAAATTCGGAATGCCGACTTGCAGTTAAGCCCCGAAGAGGATCCGCATTTTTTACGGATGGACCAAGGCCGAATTGAAATCGGCTCAGGAGATTGGATGAAGCAGGAGATTGGATGAAGCAGGAGATTGGATGAAGCAGGAGATTGGATGTAGAAGGAAATTGGAAAATAATAAGAAGAAATTGACATCACGGAAAATTGGATGCGGCTTTACATAGAAGAAGGGTCACATTCTGATCGGGGCCAGGAAATGGCAGATTCTTCGAAGAAATTTAATATAAAAAAGAACAGTTCTTGTAAGTTAACGATTTTTTTATATATACCCCGTTTTTACTATAAGGCGTGGACAAAAAAAGGGCCGACCATTATGGTCAGCCCTTTTTTGTCTGCTTTAAACTCGACTTTATTTCTTCATGACCTTCAGGGTTTGACGGTCATTTCTGTTAATATAGTTTACGGTTACAAAATAAATTCCAGTAGTTACCTGCCCTGCAGGCTGGATACGGAGTTGATTATTACCCTGGTATAACCCTTCCCAACGTTTCTGGTAGATTTGTATTCCGCTTACATCGGTAATCGTAACCAACACTTTGTCACCTGCCAGTGCAGGAACCAACAAGGTAAAATCCTGATCGAATGGATTCGGATAAGCTGTGAGGGGTCTCATGCCGTTCAAGAGGCTGTTGTTCGTGCTGTCTGCTGTAGTGGTAAATCTGCTGGCTGTTGCTGTAACCGCACCCGGTGTAACAATCGCCGTCGCCGGAGCAGGGCTGATCGGGTTAACGGACGGAGTATAGCCTTTAACGATCATGGCTCCCAATAAACCGAAGGTGGCAGTCGGATAGCCGGTGAAACTGATCCTGATCTGGCCATTCTGATCGGGGACCAGACCGAAGATCGTCAGGGTGCCTGTACTGTTGTTGAGTGAATTGAGCAGACAGGTCTGGCCATTTACCATATAAACCGTACTGTTCTCACCCGGATAGTTCGTCAGGCTGGCAAACACGGTGATATCATATTTGCGGGCCAGGTTCAGGCCGTTAAGCACCACGTAGGTCGTATCGCCGGGGAACATACCAAACCCTTCGGCCATTACCTTATCGGGGAAGATACCGGAGTTGTTGCCCGTATTTACTCCCGGGCTCACCATACCATCCACCTTCACCGGCTGTACCATACCGATATTTGTCGGAACGCCTGTCTCATCATTAAAATTATTCCAGAATGCTCCCAGTCCATACACCCAGTTCAGGTTATTCCAGGGAGCAGGAGCGGCACTCGCACTGCTGGCAAAGTTGATGAATACTGCCGGGGAATAAGTATATCCTCTGACCGGGTTGCTGAAGGTCGAATAATTTGTCCCGTTCACCGCACGGACGATATAGTTATAGCTCGAATTGGCAGACAGACCTGCATCTGTATAAGAGGTACTGTTTGCCGGAAGACTTGTCAGCAGGGAATAGGTGCCACCATCGGCCGCACGCCAGACCTGGTAACCGGTTTCATTCGATGACCGGTCCTGCCATTGCAGGGATACCGTATTCGATGCAGCGTAATCCAATACCCGAAGATCCGCAGGGCTTAGCGTGGCCACGGAGGCCGGCGTATAGGATTCGATGACCAGGGCGCTCAGCAATCCATAAGCGGCATTGACATCTTTTGCACAACTGATCACTACCGTTCCGCCGGCATCGGAACTGATGCCATTGAGCTGGGCGGTTTTGTTGGAATTATACGATCCGTTGAGACCGCTAGTCTGGCCGTTGATCGTGAAATTGGTCAGCGAACTGGCGCTGGTTCCGTCACTGTTGTAAAAAAGGAAATTATATTGTTTGGCAGGATCCAGTCCCGTTACCGTGATCCGGTGAGCGCTGGTACTGGTCGTATAAAGCGCGGAACGTTCAACGGTTTCGGGATATACTTCCGATCCGTTCCGGCGACGCATACCCGTTAGCGATACTCCATCCCAGGCATCGGTCAGGGTGACGGAGACGCCAGTCACATTATTGCCGTCATCTTTTAACCCGCTGATCACGTACCCTGCATTCGGCAGATAAGGAATCGCCATATTGTTCCATGGCGCAGGGGCCAGGTTATCGTTGTTGGTCAGATTAACATAAGTGGAGGTAACATTCCCATCCACTACAAACAGGTTAAAGCTGGCCGAACGGCTGGAATCACTGTTATCCGTAGCCGTTATTGTAAGTCCAGTAAAGGTGCCCAGTAATCCGGCTGCCGGTTGGATGCTCACCGTTCCCGTACCATTGCCGTTATCTGTAAAGCTGGCAAAAGATGGCAGGTTGGAAGCCTTCAGCGTAATATGGTCGGTCGGATCATCCGTCGCCGTAACCGTAACGGTCGTATTTTGATTGTTCTTAAGCAGAACATCGGCAATAGCGGCGATCTGGGGTATCCTGTCCTTTGTGATAACCGAAGCCGTATCGGAATAAGCCGAATGGCCATGGCTGTTGATGGCCCTCACGGTATAGAAGTATGGGGTAGTCCCGGAAATGGTACTATCCAGGTAGCTGACCGTGGCGGTATTTGCCGTAGTAAGCAGGTTATACGTACCACCATTGCCGGTAGAGCGATAAATTTCATAACCGGTCTCGTTGTAAGCCGCATCATGCCAGTTCAGTTGAACGCCTTTACCGGCAACATTCAGGGCAGTCAGCAGGGACGGAGCCGCAGGAGCCATTCCATCATCATATAGAGAAGTAATCACCAGGGCATTCAGGTACCCGATCGGGCTACCGGCCGCTTTGGCCATGTTCACCGTTATATTGCCGGAAGCATCCGGAGACAGGGTATTGATCGACACCGTTTTCTGCGTGTTGTTCTGCACATAGAGGGATACCGATTGGGTGCCTACTGTATAAACCGTAGTACCGTTATCAGGGAACCCGTTAAATACGCTGCCTGCATAAAAGGTCAGATTGTATTTTCCTGCGGGGTTCAGACCCGTCACGGAAAGGGCTGCCGTTTCCGGTCCACCGTAATAACCGAAGTACCAGAAATCATTCAGCACCGCATCGGGGTAGACACCAGAATTATTACCGGTCGTCGGACCTCCATTGAACGGCATCCACCAGGATTGCAGGAAGTTAATGCCGACGGGGGTCGTATTCCCGTTCTGATCCAGGAGGTTCGGCGTGGAGATGCCGGTCATACTATTCCAGGGCGCTCCGATCGTGTTGGCATATTTTACCCGGGCATAAATTTTTGTGCTCGGGTCCTTATCGAGTATGGTCAGGTTGAATGAACGGATGGATGAATCACCCTGCCCGTCGTTAATAGTTAATTTTACGGCGTAGGTACCGGCGGCTGCGAAAGTTGGTTGAAGAACCAGGGTCGCATATCCATTGGCCCCGTTCACCAGGGTGAAATTATTCGGGAGGTTGCCTACCGACCAGGTCAGCGTTGCTCCGGCGGTGGAATCCGTCGCGCTAAGAGCGATCCGGACGCTATCCCCTTCATGAATGATAGTATCGGACAGGGTATGGATGACCGGCGTATAATTCCCGTTGACCGTCAGGTTGAACTGGGTTGAATCCACTCCCCCATTCGGGTCTGCTACTTTTACCTTGATGCTGTTATAAACCCCCTGATTGGCAAGGACCGGGCTGAAGGTAAGAACTCCCGTACCATTTCCGTTATCGGCAAAGCTGGCAAAAGCAGGCAGATTCGACGGCGTAAGCGTCAGTCCGCCTGAGGAGGCCGAAGTTATGCTCACCGGAACAACCGTGGTTGTACCATATCTTATATTGCGGTTAGGCAAAGGAGTAATTACAGGCGCGATATCCTTCGCTTGCGCAAAGACCGCTGCGGAATAGCCCGTATTTCCGCCTACCCAGACGGCATTTATTTTATAATAATAAGTCTGGTTGGCATAAAGCCCCGTATCGCTGTAATGAGTAATGGCAGCGGGGAGGCTGGCCAGCAGCAGGAACCGGGAACTATCGCCGAAGGAGCGGTAAATGTTGTAGCCGGTTACACCGGATGCCGTATCGGCCCAGCTTAAAGAGACCACGGAAGAAGATAATGCAATCGCGGTAACATTATAAGGGTTGATTGGCGCTGCGGGTAATCCCAGGGTGGTGGCCGAGGAATTTTTATTGATAAAGGCTGAATCCGGTATAAGCTGTTTGCTGATCCCGGGACCCTGATAACTGGTCGTCAGTACATAACCGCCGCCCTGTTGGAAATAGGTAACATAGATGGGATAACTTCCCTTGGTCAGGGTAAGAGTTCCGGATCTTTCAGTCGTACCCTGCAGATAATCGTTCTTCACGACCAGATGGGCACTGTCGAACCCGCCTACATAAAGATTACTTCCATCATCGGAGGCCGTATAAAAAGTATAACTGCCGGTAGCCGGGATATTGATCGTTCCCAGGAACTTAAAGGCAAAATTGGTCGTAACCGGGCTCGGGGATAAGGATATATTATTCAGATTACCCGTCGATACCGGGGTAAGGCTGTTAAAAGGAGGAAGATTATTCCAGGTCCCCTGATAAAAAGAATAGGCTACTCCTCCCAGGGAGGAAGGATCGTAACCCGATGCGCCATATTGATTGACAGCCTGTATCTTATAAAAATAGGTAGTTGATGGAAGGACGGTTGTATCGGTGAAACCGGTTGCATTAGCCGGAGCGGTCGTTACGATCGAATAGGCTCCGACGGAACTGGTAGAGCGGTAGATCTCGAATCCTGTTTCGTTGTTGGTATTATCCGTCCAGGTCAGGCCGATCTTATTGTAAGCGGTTGCCGTAGCCTTTACCGTAGTCGGGATAGCAGGGGCTACTCCCGCAGCTGCTGTCTTATCCGCGAAAACACTATCTGGAATGGCAACAAAATTGCCGGCAGTCTGCGGAGTTTTCCAGCCTACCGACATAGTATAACCGCCACCCTGCTGAAAGAAGGCGATGGCAATAGGATAAGTGCCCGCCGTTAAGGTCAGGGTGGAAGAATTGACGCTGGTCGTTCCATGCTGACCATCATTGTTAACCGTCGCCATACCGGAATAGGTATACGGCGAAGCGGTTTGATTCAATGCGCCAAGCCAGAGTTTGCTGCCATCATCCGAACTGGTCTGGAAAGTATAGGATCCCGTGACCGGTACCCGGATATACCCTTGCCAGAGATAGGCATAATTGGTTGTCTGGGTGGCCGAAGCGATAGAAACATTCGGCATCACTCCGGAAAGGGCCGGGGTGAGCGTACCGAAATCGGCTAAAGTATTCCAATTGGCCGTGAAGGTATAAAAATTGTAATTCAACCCGATCAGTTTGGCCTGGCCGCTGACCTGGTTGCTCATGGACGAAAGATTCTTTGCCTGGTCCGCAGCCTGAACGGTAAAGATATAGTTCTGGCCGGTCTGCAATCCATCGACCGTAAAGTTGGTTTGTTTAGTGGAATAGGTTTTGACCCCGTTGATATATATATAATATTGGGTCACGCCGATATTATCCGTGGAGGCGGTCCAGCTGAGCGATATCGAAGTCTTGGTCGATCCGGTCAGCAGGAGGCTTCCAGGAACCGTCGGAGCCTGAGTATCGGCAGTCGTTGTCCCTGAAGCCTGACCCGACAAAATGGAAGCAGCCGTATTATTGACAGCCCGGACAATATAATAATATTTGGTATTCGTTTGCAGACCGGTAATGACCTGTGTAGTTACATCTGCGCCAGTGATCGCGGCCATCGTATAAGGGCCTCCGGGCTGGGTGGACTGATAGATCTCGAAATTCGTTTCGTTATAGTTTGGGGAAGGGTTCTGGCTCCAGTCCAGTTCCATGGAGGTCTGGGAAAGGACGGTCACTGTCAGACCCGAAGCCGGATCCGGCCTGTTGGGTCCTGCAGAATCGATCACCGTAAAGGGTGCGGAGAAACTGCTGGAACAACCGTATAGTTCAGTCACCCTGACTATATAATTACCAGGTGTTGTTACCTTTAGCGTGCTGTCTGTACTCCTTGTAGTAGTATCCCCTGTTTTTTGCCAGAGATAAGATACATAACCGGAAGGTACTTTTAAGGTAACACCCGGGTTGTTCAGGGCCGGGATCACTTTGCTCATCAGACCGGAAACCGTTATAGGCGGCGTTACGGTAGGAGCTTTTATACTGATGACCACGGGAATATGTGACCAGTCGGACCAGATGCCATTGCGCTGAACGCGGCAATCGTAGGTTCCCGTAGTGGTAGCCGTTATACTATTGGTAATGGCAGAGAGCAAGACACCATCCTTTCTCCATTGGTAAGCATCCTGTTTGGGAGCGACGCCTATCGTTACATTTATCGGATCTCCCGGACAAAACTGCGTCCGGCCGAAAAGGGTCCAGGGATTGGACATATAGGCCCTGTTACAGAAAGGGAAAAAATCGGGTTCGGCCCAGGCCGTTGTCCAGGTACCATGACCCAGTTGAGGATATAAAGTATATTTTATATTTGCGCCTGCTGCATTGAGGCCGCTTACTACCTGCTGTGCTGTATTTGGATCTGGTCCGGTATCCAGTCCCCCCTGAAAGTCCCATAAAGGAGTGAATTTGACTAAAGGGCGCACAGCTGCCGTCGAATCGCCCAGGGTTATCCCGGACATGGGAAGAGCAGCTGCCGTATACTGAGGATAGGCTTCCAGCATACCCCAGCTTGCATAACCTCCGGCAGAAAGACCGTTGGTGATGATCCGGAACGGGTCGAGTTTGTTATTGGTCACCATATAGTTCGCCACCTGAACGGCCAGATCGAAATTAGGACCGCTCCAGCCATTGCCCGGAGATTGAAAGACCAGTACATATCCGTCAAACGTTCCGTTATCCACTGCACTTTGAAATACCGGTCCACCATTCGCCAACGAAAATTCATTATCCGTAGCCGGCCCCTTCTCCCCTGCTCCATGCCAGAAGATCAACATCGGGTATTTTTTCCCGTCGTTGGCATTAGGGTCATAACTTTTAGGGTATTTCAAACGGAAAGGGATCGTATGCAAAATATACGCTTTCCATTCATTGGTATTCCAGGTTAACCGGACCGTCCTTATCCATTTGGTGATCGTGTTCGCATCCGGGTAATTGGGGTTGGTAAGACTACCCGCCGGAGCCGAAGCATTGTAGGTTACGATCGAGTCATTGGGATTCAGTACACTTTGTCCGCTGACTGAAAGTGTAAAGAAGGTGACAAGAGCCAGTAAGAAAAGGGGAATTCTTTTTGTAAAAAATTTCATAATTGTAATCTTAAAATAGAGAATAAGCATTCAGTGTTTAAAAAGGGTATCCGTATATATCGGTCAATCGAACTTTTCTTAATGGGATCTTTGGGACATTGGATGGATCTTTCGGTCAATTGGACATAACGATTCTCCGGCCAGCCGGAAAGGAGGATGGACCGTATGATTCGGCTAACCGAAAACAATCGTTTAAAATGGGATGACGAGGAAAATTGGAAAAAAGAGACTAAAAAAATTACATACGTAATTCAAGGAAGGATAGATCGGATCTGGTCTTGCCAGGATACTGGAGCCGTAGAAGGCTGTGTAACAGGAAAAGGTGGTTTCGCCTTAGGAATAATAGGCAGGTTGAGGCTTAAGAGTCGTGCAAGATAACCATTTTTTGTTGGTTTTCATAGCCAGTAGCGCCGTTAACAAGTCATTACGAATTCGTTAACCAAATAAAGTCGCAAAACGCCCTTTTTAAGGATACAGACAAGGGACCTGTGGTCCCTTGAGCGAAGCTCGATCATTAGCATTAATTGGGCAATAAGCTAAATTTCCTCATAGCTTATTGCCCAATTAAAAAAGGGCCGACCAATTGGTCAGCCCTCTAACTTAGCGGCAGGGTTTGTCTATACTATTTTTATACCATATATTCTCTTATTAATCACTTACTTTTTTAAGATGGTCAGGGTTTTCCTGTCATTCCTGTTGATATAAGTTATCGTCACATAATAAACTCCCGTTGGAACCGCGCCTGCCGGTTGGATCCGGAGCTGGTTATTACCCTGGTACAAGCCTTCGAACCTTTTCTGGTAGATCTGTCTTCCGCTTACATCTGTGATCGTAACCAGTGCATTGTCGTTTGCCAAAGCAGGTACCGACAAGGTAAAGTCCTGATCGAACGGATTCGGGTAGGCGGTCAACGGTCTCAGCGCATCCAGGATGCTGCTGTTCGTATTTTGCTGCGCAAACTGATTACCGTTAGCCAGGGTTGCAGTCCGGGCAACGATAGCCGATACCGGAGCCTGAGAAATCTGGTTAGTAGACGGATCGTAGCCTTTGACGATCATGGCGCCCAGTAAACCGAAGGTAGCCGTCGGATAACCGGTAAAGCTTACCTTGATCTGACCGTTCTGATCGGGAGCAATGCCGAAGATCGTCAGCGTTCCTGTGCTGTTGTTCAGCGAGTTCAACAGGTAATTTTTCCCGTTAACCATGTACACCGTGCTGTTCTCACCGGGATAATTGGTAAGGCTGGCGAACACCGTGAGATCGTATTTGCGGGCCAGGTTCAGGCCATTCAACACTACATAGGTGGTATCTCCGGGGAACATACCAAATCCTTCCGCTATCACCTTATCCGGGAAGATACCGGAGTTATTGCCCGTATTTACACCCGGGCTAACCATACCATCCACTTTCACCGGTTGTACCATTCCGATATTGGTCGGGATGCCTGCTTCGTCATTGAAGTTATTCCAGGTAGCTCCCAATCCATATACCCAGTTCAGGTTATTCCAGGGTGAGGTAGCCGCATTCGCACTGCTGTTGAAGTTGATGAATACGGTCGTAGCGTAGGTATATCCTCTTACCGGATTGCTGTATTCAGAGTAATTGATACCATTCACCGCACGAACGATATAGTTGTAGCTCGTATTGGCCGGCAGATTCACATCGACATAGGAAGTGCTGTTCGCAAGAAGAATTGCCTTCAGAGAATAGGTACCGCCATCATTTGCACGCCAGACTTCATAGCCGGTCTCATTGCTTGCCCGGTCCTGCCATTGCAGGGATACCGTATTCGAAGCCGAGTAATCCACTGTCCGCAGATCTGCAGGGCTAAGCGTAGTGACCGAAGCAGGTGTATAAGACTGGATGACCAGTGAGCTCAGCAGCCCATAAGCCGCAGCCGCATCTTTCACACAGTTGATGACCACCGTTCCGCTGGCATCGGAACTGATACCATTTATCTGAGCCGTCGTGTTGGAATTATAAGAACCGTTAAGTCCGATGGTCTGACCATTGATCGTGAAATTGGTCAGCGAACTGGCACTTGTACCGTCACTGTTATAGAACACGAAATTGTAGAGCTTGGCTGGATCCAAACCTGTAACCGTGATCCGGTGGGCGTTCGTATTTGTCGTGTACAGGGCGGAACGTTCTACCGATTCAGGATATAGTTCAGACCCGTTGCGGCGACGCGTACCCGTTGCCGATACACCATCCCAGGCATCTGTCAGTGTGACTGCCACACTTGTTGTCGTGTTACCGTCATCCTTCAGACCGCTGATCGAGAACCCGGCATAAGGAAGGAAAGGCACCGCCATATTGTTCCATGGCGCAGGGGCCAGGTTATCGTTATTGGTCAGGTTCACGTAAGAAGAAGTAACATTCGCATCCACCACGAACAGGTTGAAACTGGCCGAACGGCTGGAATCGCTGTTATCAGTAGCCGTGACCGTCAGGCCGGAGAAAGAACCCTGCAAACCGGCGGTTGGCTGAATCGTCACCGTACCCGTACCGTCTCCATTGTCCATGAAAGAGGCAAAAGGAGGCAGGTTGGTAGCAGTTAATGTAATGTGATCGGTCACATCGTCCGTAGCCGTAACCGTCACCGTGGTGTTTTGATTATTCTTCAGCAATACATCGGCGATAGGCGCTACCTGCGGAATACGATCCGTAGTCGTTACGGAAGCCGTGTCGGAATAAGTGGAAGCACCATGACTGTTGACCGATCGTACGGCATAAAAGTACTGGGTCGTTCCGGAGATGACGCTGTCCAGGAAGCTTACCGTACCGGGATCTGCAGTTTTGATCAGGCTGTAGGTTCCTGCACTGCTGCTGGAACGGTATACTTCATAGGCAGTCTCATTATAAGCAGCATCCTGCCAGTTCAGCTGAACACCTTTACCCGGAACATTCTGGGCAGTAAGCAGAGATGGAGCTGCAGGCACCGTTCCATCATCGAAGATGGAAGTGATCACCAGGGCATTCAGGTAACCGATCGGAGTGTTGGCTCCTTTCTTCATATTGACCGTAATGGCCCCTGTCGCATCGGGTGAAAGATTATTGATCGATACGGTGTTCTGTGTGTTACCCTGAACATAAAGGGATACACTTTGGGTACCTATCGTATAGATTGTCGTTCCATTATCGCCTGACCCAACAAAATTACTGCCTGCATACAACGTGATATTGTATTTGCCGGCCGGGTTAAGACCCGTTACAGCTACGGCTGCCGTTTCCGGACCGCCATAGAAACCGAAATACCAGAAATCGCTCAATATGGCATCCGGGTAAACTCCGGAGTTATTGCCAGTGGTAGGACCTGCATTGAACGGCATCCACCAGGACTGCTGGAAGTTAATGCCGATGGCAGTGGTATTCCCGTTCTGATCGAGAAGATTTGGCGTAGTAGGCCCGGTCATATTATTCCAGGGAGCAGATGCCGTGCTGGCATATTGTACCCTTGCATAGATCTTCGTATTCGGATCTTTGTTAATAACGTTAAGAACGAAGGTGCGTTTAACGGACAGACCGTTATTGTCATTCACCGTTACATTCACGTTATAAGTTCCGGCCGCAGCATAGGTCGGATGCAGGGACAGCGTAGCTGTTCCGTTGGATCCGGGGGTCAGCGTATAATTATTAGGCAGATTACTGACCGATACCGTCAGCACATCGGCAGGATTTACATTGGCTCCATTGATAGGAATATTTACAGAATCACTCTCATTGAGGGTAAAATTGGCAATGCTGTCGAGGGTCGGAGCGAAATTATTATTGACATCCAGGTTGAACCGGGTAGTATCCTTTCCGCCGAAAGCATCAGCTGCTACGACGATCAGGTTGTTATACGTACCCTGGTCGGTGCTGGCAGGATTCAGGGTGATCGTTCCCGATCCGTTACCATTATCCACGAACCCGGCAAATGCAGGCAGGTTCGGCGCAGTCAGCGTTAGCAAACCGGAGTTCACCGAAGTAGCGCTTACCTGGATAGTGGTGGTCGTACCATACCTGGCCTGTTGATTAACCAGCTTGACAATAACCGGAGGCGTATTCAGGGTCGTCGCGCTGCTTTCATTTGAATAAGCAGAGGTACCCCCCGGATTGACCGCATTGATCTTGTAGAAATACTGTGCATTGGAATACAGACCGGCATCATTGTAAGAAGTGGCGTTGGCAGGCAAAGTAGCCAGCAGCACATAGGCCTGGTTATTATTGTTGGAACGGTAAAGCTGGTTGTTTGCTGCGTTCACTGCATTATTTGTCCACGAAACAGAAACTGCGGTTGTACCTGTCGCCGTGGCATTCAGGCCGGAGGGCGCAGCAGGTATTGCAGGTAATACTTGAGTTGCGGCATTTGACTGTGCATAGGTGAAATTGATCAGGGTAGCGATCACATCCGCAGATAAGGCGGTGTTAAAGACCCCGAAATCATCGATCCATCCGCCGAATACATTGCCATTATTATTATAGGCATTGGTTCCGTTGGTCTGACCGATCCTTGCACCATTCGAAGTCGTACCGATGGAATGGAAACCCAGGTTAATATTGGATGCTGCCAGGATACCGTTCACATACAATAAAAGGGAATCACCATAATAAACTACGGCAATATGATTCCAGTTGGTATTGTTGAGTGTAGTCGTGATCGTTTTGCGGTTATTGGCACTGGCCACCCCTGCAGTGAGGGTGGTATTATTTAATACAAGTGCAAGACCGTTATCGCTGCCTCCGATATCGAAGATAACCCGGTTGGCACCACTAGTGCTGGATGCTTTGATCCAAAGCGCGATCGTCCTTTGTGTATAGGATTCCTGCAGGAAGCCGCCTGTATTATTTATAGTGATAGCCTGGTTTGTCCCGTTTAGTTTAACGGAATAGGCGCCCTGTTGTTTGTTGGCGGCATCGAATACCGGGCTGCTGATAGCCGTAAGTGTTTTACCATTACCGGTGCTATCTATATAACTGTTATCGAATCTCCAGTTGGCTTCGGTATAATTGCTGGTAAAGTTAGACTGACCATTTGTGTTCACCGATCTCAATATGTAAAAATAGCGGGTGCTGGCGGCAACGGTGGAGTCGATAAAACTGGTCGCATTAGCCGATGTAGAACCCACGATCGCAAATCCACTGGAAGGGCTGACCGATCTCCAAATTTCAAAACCGGTCTCATCACTGCTGTTATCCGTCCAGGCCAGGCTGATTGCTTTATAAGACAGGCTGGTTGCCTTCATGTTCGATGGAGTATTGGGTCCAACTCCTGCAACAGCGGTTTCTATGAAAGCGCTTGCGGGAATGGTGACATAATTGATCGAACCGGGTACCTTCCAGGAAACCGTGAGTGACCTACTGCCCGTTAACTGGGAATAAGCAATGGCAATGGGGTAAATACCAGCCGACAGGAACATATTGGAAGAGGCAACGGTCGTATTGGCCTTACTGTCATTGCTGACAACAGGAGTACCGGTGAAGCTGTAAGGCGATCCCGTTCCGTTCAGGGAACCCAGGAACAATTTGCTGCGGTCATCCGAAACGGTACGGAAATTATAGATTCCAGTGGTAGGAAGAATGATATAACCTTCCCAGAGGAAACCCATATTTTCCGTCTCTGTAGACGAAGGCAGGGTCACATTCGCTGAGGTACCGGCGAAGGCAGGTTCCAAAGAACCGAAATCCGGAAGTTTGGTCAGCGATGTGCTTAGATTATTATAATAAGAATAAGGAAGACCATTGATCAGGGCTTGACCGCTGACCTGGTTGCTGGCAGATGAAATATTGCCGGCCAGATCCTTTGCCTTCACGGTGAATGCATAGGATTGTGCATGTACCAGGCTATTGACCGTAAATTTAGTCTGGGTTGGCGGTACCGTATAAGATTTTGCCCCGTTCACATAGATATCATAACCGATGACACCTACATTATCGGTAGAAGCACCCCAGCTGAAGGAAACCGAGTTCCTGCCGGTGCCGGTGATCGTGAGAACCGAAGGAGCGGTCGGTGCCTGTACGTCGGCGATGGTGACCCCGCTTCCTTCATTGGAAGCGGCAGAAGCGGCTGTATTGTTTACGGCTCTTACAATATAATAGTATTTCACGCCGGCATCCAGACCCCTGATGGTATCCTTGGATACATCGGCGCCGGTGATATCGATCAGTTTATAAGGACCACCGGCCTGTGTAGACTGGTATACCTCAAAATTTGTTTCATTGTTTGTGGGCGAAGGATTCTGGCTCCAGTTAACCAACAGGGATGTCTGTGATAAAGGAGAAGCGCTGAGGCCGGAAGCGGGATCAGGCTTGTTGGGTCCGTTCGCATTGATCACGGTGAAAGGAGCGGAGAAACTGCTGGAACAACCGTATTGTTCGGTTACCTGGACAATATAATTGCCGGGGGCAGTAACTTTCAGCGTACTGTCGGTACCGATAGTAGTGGTACTTCCCACTTTCTGCCAGGTATACGAAACGTAGCCTGAAGGCACTTTCAAGGTAACACCCGCATTATCCAAAGCAGGGATCACTTTGCTCATCAATCCGGAAACCGCGATGGGTGGAGTTATTGTAGGTGCCTTGATGCTAATAACCACAGGAGTGTGTGACCAATCGGACCAGACACCGTTCCGTTGAACCCGGCAGTCATAGGTTCCCGTGGCCGTTGCTGTGATCGTATTGGTAGTTGATGCAAGTAAAACGCCGTCTTTTCTCCATTGGTAGGCGCCAAGAGTGGGAGCCACGCCAATAGTAACATTGATAGGATCACCCGGACAAAATTGCGTTCGGCCGAAAAGTGTCCAGGGATTGGCCATATAGGCCCGGTTACAGAAAGGGAAGAAATCAGGTTCGGCCCAGGCTGTCGTCCAGGTACCATGCCCCAGTTTCGGGTATAAGGTATATTTTAAATTTGCGCCTGCGGCGTTGAGGCCGTTCACTACCTGCTGCGCCGTATTGGGATCGGGCCCGGTATCGAGTCCTCCCTGAAAATCCCATAAAGGAGTAAATTTGACTAAAGGGCGAACTGCCGCAGTCGAATCACCCAACGTGATCCCGGACATGGGCAGGGCAGCCGCCAGATAATTGGGATAAGCTTCCAGCATGCCCCAGCTGCCATAACCACCGGCCGAAAGACCGTTGGAGATAATGCGGAAAGGATCCAGTTTGTTATTCGTGACCATGTAGTTGGCCACCTGAACGGCTAAGTCGAAGTTCGGTCCGCTCCAGCCATTGCCAGGCGTCTGAAAGACCAGTACATATCCGTCAAAAGTTCCGTTATCCACCGCAGTTTGAAAAACAGGTCCGCCATTGGCTAATGAGAATTCATTATCAGTAGCAGGTCCTTTTTCCCCGGCCCCATGCCAGAAGATCAGCATCGGGTATTTCTTACCGTCGTTGGCATTTGGGTCATAGCTTTTGGGATATTTCAGACGGAAGGGGATCGTATGCAGAATATACGCCTTCCATTCTTTGGTATTCCAGCTTAACCGGACCGTCCGGATCCACTTACTGATAGTATTCGCATCCGGCATGTTCGGATTGGAAAGACTACCTGAAGGGGCGGCAGCATTATAGGTTACAACCGAGTCGGTTGGATTCAGTACACTTTGTCCATGTACGGCAAGTGTAAAGACCATGATCAGAACCAGTAAGAAAAAGGGAATTGTTTTTGTAAAAAGTTTCATATTTATAAAGCTTAATAATGGAATAGGGTACTCAAAAACTGTTTATGCTGATCTGTAAATAAAAATTTGTTATACCCGTTATATGACGAATAAATATCTTCAAAAATTGAAAATTTCTTACATTGAATAGGACTGATAAATTGGACTTAAAAGGACTGCTGAAACTTACAGGATTATTGAATTGGACTAAGGATAGCTGGTAGTTCAGTCGGCACCAGTATTCGGTACCCGTATATGGCATAACAATCCATAAAATTTACTAAGGAATTATCTCGGGATAACTGCCTCAGGAAATTGGATAATTGTAATTCTAGGAAGATGGAAAAAAGGGTAATAGGTTCGATCACTTAAATGGAAGGAAACTAAAAGGTTAGATCATGGGAGTGGACAATAAAAGTAGAAGGACTCTTATTTGGATGCAAGGTAATATCTTTTTCTGGTTTATCTAAGGATTTACACGGATTTTCTTAAGTTTTTTTGGGGGTTAAAAAGGTTAACAGGTGGTTAACCACAGGTTGAAAAATAGTTTGAAAAAAATAGCTCCGCCAACAGAAAAAAAGAGCCCGGCAGCACCTTCACAAGCAATTGATTACAAACAGGTTACCCTTAATAATCTATATAGCTTGTAAATGGACGTCGGTTTGGTCCCGAAAGCAAATGAAAAGGAGTGTATTTGGTAACCGAAAAAAAGCTAAGCTTGCACATAAATTTTCAAACCCCGCACGTGAAAAAACAACCCTTCCTGAATGATTGGCGGCTGGTCCTGCTTGTTTTCATTTTTTCCCGTCTTCTGTTTGTTTTAACCGGCGTTGAAATGGATTATGGAGCTATTTTCCGTAATTGGCAATACCTGGATATGGCCACCTTACAAACGAATCTGGGCAGTGGGGTCTGGTATGATCACACACAGCCACCTGTTTTTAATTTGTTCCTCGGAATTGTCCTGAAATTTACAGGGTCATATGCGCGGATCACCTTTGTCCTGGTCTTCAAATTAATTACCCTGGCTAATACACTTCTGTTGCTGACGATCCTGCAGCAGGTTTTCAAAAAACTGTTTGACCGGATCCGCAAAGACAGGAGCCAGCGATACGCCGCAATTTATAGCAGGCTGCCCTTACTCTTTTCCCTGGTTTACCTGCTAAGCCCCGCTACCCTGCTTTTTGAAAACGAATTATTCTATACGAGTTTTATTACCGGTTTGTTGCTCACCAGTTGTCTGTTTCTACAGCGTTTTTCCGGGGGAATTACCGGAAAAAAGGCTATAGGCTTTTTCCTGCCCCTGATCCTGATCTGTCTGACCCGGAGCATGTATCATCTGGTTTGGCTGTTTGTCCTTTCTGCGCTGGCGGTCTTTTTTTACCGGAAACAACAGGGCCCCGCTGTCCGTTACCTGGTGACCGGCGCCATACTCTCCCTTTTGCTGGTTGGGTTCTGGTATGTTAAGAATCTTAAAGTTTTCGGAAGTTTCTCTACCTCGACCTGGATGGGAATGAATATCGCCAGGAATGTTTTCCACGACGTTCCTCTGACAGATTCTTCCAGGATAGCCTTCATTGAACCTTTTTCAAAGATCTCTGCGTATACAAAATTTCTGCCCGCCGGTTTCTCAGCACGGAATTCAAGCCGGTATGGAGGACTGAATGACAGGGACCTGCTTGGTGAAATGAAGAACGACACCTGTATCAATGAAAAAAATGTGGGGTACCTGGAGGTTTCCAAACTGTATATGGAAGAATCCAAACAACAGATCAAGGCCCACCCCGGCTCTTATCTGAAGAACGTACTACAATCCGCCATTATTTTCTTTGCCCCCGCGACCCGTTATCCGCCTAATGAGTACCAGGCGGCCAAGATCAAATATTACGATGTGGCGTACTCATTCAACCTCTCTCATTTTGCCAAAGGCAAACAGCAAAGAAGGATTGCCCTTACGCTTTCAGCCTTCCCGAAGATCCTGCTTTATCTGTTCGTTTTTTTCTGGATGATACGTAAGGCAGTCCGGGAAAAAATGGTGTTGCCGCTCAATCTGTTCATCACGGCCATCATCGCCTATATTTTTTGCGTCAGCTCCCTGTTCGAGCATTTTGAGAATATGCGTTTCCGGTACGAGGCTGAGCCACTGTTCTTAATACTCGCCGCCCAGGTAGCAGCCGATCTTATAAGGATCAGACAGGAAAATAAGCCCGTTGTTATTACTGCTTAAATTTTATGGAAGGATTGAATTGCCATAATATAGCTTTCCAGAACGAACGAAGATGTTCCTTCTGCCCTTTTACGAGATAACTGAACGTGTTCTTTGGAATGGTAAAAAAAAGCAGATAGCCTGTAAATACCATAAAGGCAGGCCAGGCAATATTGCGCCGCATGAACAGGATTCTATTGCGGTTCAGGTAAAATGTTTTGAGAGGGCTGGATTTTCCAGTGCTCATGGATTCTTTATGATAGATCAGGGATTTGGGCTGATAATAAATCTTATACCCTTTCTTTTTTATCTTTTCGGACCAGTCCAATTCTTCGTAATAGAGAAAAAAGGGTTCATATAAACCGCCCACCTCTTCAATCACCTTTCGCGGAACCATCATAGCCCCGCCATGTGCATAATGGGTGACCTTTATTTCATCATATTGTCCTTTGTCCTGTTCCCGGCTTCCCACCATTCCGTTGCGCCCGGTAAAAATATTGATCGGATGATAACCGGCATATTCGATCGTTCCCTTCTGAAAAAAATAATGGAATTTGGGACAGGCAAGACCTGCATCGGCATGTGTTTGAAAGATCTCCAGCAGACCTTCCAGCAAACCCGGTGTAAACTCGGTATCATTATTTACCAGGAAAAGGAAATCGCCTTTGGCAATCCGGATCCCGGCATTATTTCCCCCGCTGAAACCCAGATTTGCTCCGGTCAGGAGCATTTTCACGGCAGGAAAAGCAAGCCGGCAGGCCGCTGACGGATCTTCTTTGGAGCCATTGTCCACAATAATTACTTCGATATTCTGGTAGGTATTCTGTACCCTGATGGAATGAAGAAAATCAGATGTTACGGCAGTCGTATTATAGTTGACGGCAATGATAGATACTAAAGGGGAATCCTTCAACATGATTGATTTTCTTTTTGTTGGCACAAAGCAGAAATCCGGACGACAGGAGTTCCTGCCTTTCCGGATTTATGTTTTAACCCTGATTTTTAGACATTTTCCTTTTGCAATAAAGCAGAAGGGGTATTGGCTATTATCCAGAGGTCGGTAGCAAAGTTACATTTTGAAGCGTAATCGATATCGATATTGATCCTTTCTTCCACGGACATATCTTTATTTCCCCTTTTTTTGATCTGCCAAAGACCGGTCATACCGGCTGGTGCCAGGAAACGGGCGGCATAATCATCCGTAGTCAGCGTTTCGGCTTCATATAAAGGAAGAGGTCTGTTCCCTACCAGGGACATATCCCCTAAAAATACGTTAATCAGCTGGGGCAGTTCGTCCAGGCTGGTATTTCTCAAAAAACTCCCGATCCGGGTGATCCTGGGATCATTGTTGATCTTGAAGAAAACCGGGCCTTTTGAATCAGCATCGTATTGATTCAGATGGGTCAGCGCCTGCATTTGTTTGTCGGCTCCCTGCTGCATGGTCCGGAACTTATAAAAGTCGAATATCCGGTAACCTTTGCCAGCTCTTTTGGCAATATAAAAAACAGGTCCCCCGGATTCCAGCTTGACGGCAAGCGCAATCAGCAGAAAAATAGGGCTGAGAATAAAAATAGCTATGGCAGAAACCAGGATATCAAAGGCTCTTTTGAAGATCAATCCTTTATTACGGCCTTTGGGAAGGCGCTCTTCGATCTTGGCAATTCCAGCATTCGCTCCAACGGCTTTAATCTTACGGAGGAACTGGATCTTGTCTTTCAATTCCTTTTCTCCGAAATTTTCCATCTGAAGGATCTCATCCGGTCTGGTATTCCTTTTAAAAAGTTGTAATTCCTTATCCGAAAGCCCTGATCCATCCAGGATAAAAGGAATGGAACAAAGAATGGGGTGCTGACTGAGGAATTGACTGAAGCTGCGAATGGATGCAAAATCAAAACGGGCCTCGCATAAAATAACTTCGGGGATCATATTCTTTTCCTGCTCCAGGCTACGGTTCAATTCCGCCTTTACATTTTCCAGGCCGTCGGAAGCATACCCTCTTTTATATACGTTTACCAGCCGCTCGATGTGAGCTGTATTTTTTCCAATATAGTAAAAACCACTATATTGAAGGTTTCCCGGCTTCGGTAAAGAATAAGATCTGAAGGCATAGCGTGCTATCCTTTGATCTCGCTGAGCAGTTTTGGGTAGAAATAATAGATCCATACGTCAGGTTTACGGTTTCATAACTACGGTGGTACACAAATATTGATTACTCGGATCAGGGATTGTACTTATAGATTCCATGTTTTCACAACAATCCCACTCTTTAAAAATCAAAACTATCAATCTGTCGGGTTAATTTTCTAATCATTTATCAAATGGATCGGGTCATTTATCCAACGAAACTCATCACTTATCTAACGAACACCCTTAGTTCCCGATGATCAACTGGCTATATACGATAAATCCTTGCTCAGGGTTCCGGTCTTAACCAGATTATTTATTGTACCCATTAATTCAACCGGGTTGAAAGGTTTCAGGTAATAAGCGATCACTCCATATTCAAGGCATTTCAATTCTGTCTCCTTTGCATCCAGGCCTGATAAAACCAGGACCGGGATATCTCCATACATGCCGCTGGAAGAAAGCTGCTGAATCAATTCCCAATTTTCCATGTCAGGTAACTGGGGATCCGCAATTATAAGGTCAGGCCGACTTCTGTGAGAAAGATAATACATGGCAGAATAACCATCAGGTACTGTTACGACCTGGTAATCTTTTCCCAAAACAGTCTGTAACAAAAATCGTATCGCCTTACTATCGTCAATTGCTAAAATTTGTTTTTTCATCACCAATTTCATTTAATCGTGTTTTAAGTAGAAACTTAATCTTTCAAGGATGGCAATGGAAACCATTGGCTAACACGAGGTATTGGCTTGATAAATACTTCAACTAATAGAATAATAGAAGCAGGCTTTACTGAATAGTGATGTGGATTATTTTGACTTTACAATCAACCGTCAATGTTCTGAGGAATTTCAAGGATTTGTGGGTCAGGTCACGTTAAAGACATAACAGTACAAATACACAAAGAGTTAAATCGCCGGATATTCAGAGGATTTGAATATGGCAGGCATTAATAGTTGCATAAAAGTACACTTGTTTTTCAATATTCCAAAGTTATTATGATTTATTTTTAATCCTGGTGCAAATTGGGAATTTTTCCCGAAATAAAAAATACCCATTTAATGGTATTTTTAGAATTAACAGATAATAAATCCATACAGTATTTATACGAATCCATACCGTACATATACGAAAATTAAATAACCTTAGCTTTTGCCCTGAAAATCTTAATCGGTTAACCTTTAAATATACCCAGAAACCTGTACCCCCGGCCTAAAGCCTTACCTGTATTGATCATAAACGTTCGGTTCGATTATCCTGCTCAACTCCTGCCACTCCTTTTCTCCCATCCAATTCGTGTTAAACGTTCCCTCCAGTTCCTCCAGTTGCTCCATCGTTCTCACGCCGGCTACTACACTCGTAATCGCAGGGTTCTTTAATATAAATTGAAGGGCCGTTTGGGCATAACTCCTGGTTTTCCCCGAATGGGAACGAATCGCCGCCGCCGCAAGGGCCACTTCTTCCGCCCCGTATTTCAAATAAGGGGTGGGTGACTTTTCCAGAAGCAATCCTTGTGCCAGGCCGCCTCTTGCCAATACTCCTATCCTTTTTTCCTGTAACAGGCCAAGACAGGTTTCCTCCGGTCTTCTGTCCAGCAAACTGTATTGCAGCATGACGCTGACGATACGGGAACGCAAAGCGTATTCGCGGATCACCTGCGGGCGAATGGAAGACAGGCCATAGGCGCGGATCTTACCTTGAGCCTGCAGTAGCTCAAAAGTTTCTATGATCTCATCGATGGGGTCGTCCGTCGTTCCTCCATGCAATTGATACAAGTCGATGTAGTCGGTCCGGAGTCTTTTCAGGCTCTCTTCCACGGCAGAAATAATATATTCTTTCCGCGGGTCCCAATCCCAGCCGCTTCCGTCCCCACGCCAATGATTACCCACTTTTGTCGCCAACACCACATTTTCTCTTTTCCCGAGGAGGCTTTTCCCCAGCCGGTTTTCATTCATTCCTTTCTCATAGAGATCGGCCGTATCGAAAAAATCAATCCCCTTGTCAATGGCATGATGGATCAGCCGGGAAGCATCCTCCTCCCCCACCAGTCCTTCCTTCAGGGACATGCAGCCAAAAGCGATCTTAGAGACCCGGATTCCGGATCTCCCCAATAATTCGTATTGCATAGATTACAAAACTAACGGATTAAGCTCGGACGAAACCAGGGCGCCGGGAGGCAGCCCCATCAGCCAGGTCTTCCAATCATGGGTCTGCACCTTATTCCTTGGCTCGGTGATGCGGGCTCCGTCCGCTATGTAGACGATGGTCATCATTTCGAGGATATGGCCGGATTCATTCCCTCCGGCCTGATGAACAGTATTCCCATAATGCCAGGTAGCATCGCCTGCCTGCATTCCCGCAGCGCGGACAATGGGGAAATGTTTCGTTTTGATATATTTCCTGAATTTACTGTCTGATTCATCTGTTATCCGGGGATCCAGCAGACTTCCTTCCTTATGGGATCCTGATGCAAAACTGAGCATCCCCATATCTGCCCCGATATCGACCAGGGCAATGACAAGGGTAACCGTATCGGGTGTGTCTATTGGCCAATAATGCTGATCCTGGTGCCAGGAAGAGGAGCTTCCTCCCGGTTCTTTTACGATAACACGGTCATGATAGAGACGCAGCTTATCAACACCCAACAAATCTGCCGCCATTCCGGCAAAACGCCTGGCGAGTACAAAATACCTTAGCCCGTCGTTGATCCTCCACAGGTTCATGACCTGGGCAAAACGGGCTTTCGGCGAATGGCCCTGCTGGTTACCGGTAATATTTCCGTGTATCTTTTCCAGGTTGGAATTTTCCGGGATTTTTCGTTTCTCCGTTCTGCTTTTTTTAACCGCGTCCCGTATAAGGGCCCGGTAAACCGTCAGTTCTTCCGGACGCACCAATCCCCTGACAAACAAATGTCCTTTCTCCCTGAACTCGTTTTGCCGGGCAGCGGAGATCTCCCAATGGTCATCCAGCGGTGGAAGGACCGGGTAGCTGGTTTTCGAAGTTACCACCTTCCCAAATTAGTCTTTCCCGGCTTAATGGTCTTTACCGATTTTATCCAATGTTTATGAACATTTTAATCCAAAGCAACCGAATCGGACAGGTCCATTTTACCCATCTGCAGGGCTCCATCCCAATCTTTCCAGACGGGTACATACCCCTGGCGGCGGATCATTTCAGCAATCCGGGCGGGGCTCCGGTCATCATCGATCTCGAATTGCTCCAGGGATTCCGGGTCGACGGCATATCCTCCGGGATTCGTTCTTGACCCGGCGCTGAGGGATGTTATGCCGATCCGTATGGCATGATCCCGGAGAACGGGGCTTTCCCTGGTGGAAAGGGAAAGCTCCACCTCACTGTCCAGCAGGCGGTATGCGCATATAAGCTGGACCAGTTCCCTGTCCGTCATTTCTACCTTTGGAGTCAATCCACCGGAGAAAGGACGAAGCCGGGGAAAGGAAAGAGAATATTTTGTTTTCCAATAGGTCTTTTCCAGGTATTGCAGATGCAGGGCCGTAAAAAAACTATCGGTTCGCCAATCCTCCAGCCCGATCAATACACCCAAGCCCATTTTATGGATACCGGCCATACCCAGTCGATCCGGGGTTTCCAGGCGGTATCCAAAATTCGATTTTTTCCCTTTCGGGTGGTGGAGCCGGTAACCTTCCCGGTGATAGGTCTCCTGGTAAACCAGGACGGTATTAAGCCCTTCGTTTATTAAGCGTTCATAGTCCGGCTGATCCAACGGCTGCACTTCCATGGATATATGGGCAAAATGGGGACGGACCAATTGCAGGGCCTTACAGAAATAGTCTGTCCCCACCGTCTGTTGGGCTTCTCCGCTGACCAGTAATACATGTTCATAACCCAGTTCCCTGACAGCAGCTACCTCCATCAGCAGTTCAGCAGGGCTCAGCGTCTTGCGCCGTATCTTATTCTCATAGCTGAAACCGCAATAGGTGCAGATATTCTGGCATTCGTTGGAAAGATAAAGGGGAATATAAAGCTGGATCACTTTGCCGAAACGCTGTTGGGTAAGCTGGTTACTTAGCTGCGCCATCTGCTCCAGATAAGGGGCGGCCGCCGGGGAGATCAGGGCCATAAAATCTTCCAGCCCACGTTTGGAACTGCTCAAGGCATTTTCCACCTCACGGGCCGTCTTGTTATAGATCTCCTTTTTTATAGCTGCCCAGGAATACTGCTCGAAAAGAACGGAAAACATTTTTTAATAATTTAGTTGAGTTGATCAGTCTAAAAATGCCGTCAGCGGGCTGCTCGCTACCGCATATCCCTGAGGGCCGGCCAGTTTGGCTTCCCAGGCCATTCTCCCCGACTCAACGGCCAACCGGAAAGCCCTGGCCATTTGAACAGGATCGGCGGCCGCGGCAATGGCGGTATTGACCAACACGGCATCTGCCCCCATTTCCAAAGCCTTCGCCGCATCCGATGGAGCGCCTATCCCGGCATCGATCACCACCGGCACCTGGCTTTGTGCGATAATGATCTCCAGGAAATCAAAAGTCCTTAATCCCTTGTTGCTCCCAATAGGGGAACCCAGGGGCATTACCGCCGCCACACCGACATCTTCCAGGCGTTTACACAAAACAGGGTCTGCATGGATATAGGGGAGTACGACAAATCCTTTTTTTACTAATTCCGTAGCAGCCAACAAGGTTTCCACCGAGTCCGGAAGCAGCCACCGCGGATCCGGATGTATTTCCAGCTTCAGCCAGTTCGTTCCCAGCGCCTCTCTGGCCAGTTCTGCCGCGAATACAGCTTCCCGGGCATTACGCACCCCGGAGGTATTTGGCAGTAATTGGATCGAAGGATGACGGAGATGGTTCAGCAATCCGTCTCCATCGTCTTCCCCCAGGCTTTTTTCCCGGTGCCCGCCCTGTCGGTTTCCCCTTCCTGTTATCTCCACCCGTCTAAGGGCAACCGTCACCAATTCGGAACCACTGGCGAGAATCGACTCTTCCATGAGCGCATTGGATCCGAATTTGCCCGTACCCGTAAATAATCTCGATGTAAATACTTTATCCGCAATGGTGAGCATACTACTGATTTTAATTTTTTGGAAAAAAGTTTTGGAGGCCGTTCACCAGGGCTGTCCTGTTTCCGGCATGCACTAACAACCCTGAAAAAGCGATCCCATATAAGCCCGTCTGCATTAAGGGGCCGGCATCCTCTTCATGTAGCCCTCCAATGGCCACTATGGGAATCTCCACGGCTTCGTTTCGCAGGACATCCATTACCCGCCGGTATCCTACCAGGCCCAGCACGGGGCTCAGTTTCTTTTTAGACGTGGTGAACCGGTAAGGTCCTAATCCGATATAATCCGCCCCCTTACGATAATGATCCAGAATATCTTCAGCAGTATTGGCTGTGCCGCCGATGATAAAATCCTTTCCGAGCAAACTGCGGGCATCCCCTACCCTCATATCTTCCTTGCCCAGGTGGACCCCATGCGCCCCTATTTTTTTGGCAATTTCCACCCGGTCATTAATGATCAGCGTGGCGTTCCAGGCATCGGTTATTTTTTTTGCCAGTATGGCCTTTTCCAGGAATTGAACATCACCGGCCAGCTTCATCCGCAATTGGATCCATCGGATACCAGCCTGGCAGGCCTGTTCTATCTGTTGCAAATGATCCAGGGGAGCCACATCCATGGTCAGGAATTGCAGGCGGGCGATCCCGTTTTGTTGCTCCGGTTCCGGATTCAGCTTACCTGATCTGTCAGTGGTTTGTGCCATCCTAATAACGATTTATTACTTACTAAATATTGTTCGATATACCGTTTAGCCCTTCCGGCGGCTTCCGGCAACGTATACCCCAAGGCAAGGTTGGCGGCAAACGCAGAAGCCAGAACGCACCCGGAACCATGTTTGGGATAGACCATCTTATTTTCAACAGCAGGTTCGAAGACGGTCACTTCCGTTTCCGTTTCGCTGCCGCCCCAGAGATAATCTGTTCCCGGGTTTTCCGGATCGTGTCCTCCTTTCAGGTAAAGGTGGCAGCCTGTTCTTTTAAAAAGCCGCTGGCAGCTTTCCCTCACATCCTCTCCCGGGTACAACCATCCTATTTCTTCCCGGTTTGGCGTCAGCAGGAATATTTCCTGCGCAATGGATTCGAATCCTCCCACATCCATTTGCTCCCAGAAATCTTTTCCGCTGCTCGCTCTTATCACCGGATCCCATACGATCCGGATATGGGGATCATGTTGCCGCAGGTGGCGGGTGATGGCATAGATCATTCCCGGCGAACGGCCAATGCCGATCTTTACTGCATCAAAACCGGTGGATTGAAAACAAAGATCGATCTGTTCGAAGATCTCTTTTTGATCGAACCAATGGATCCGGGTTATCGTCCGTTCATTTTGAAAGGTCAGACCCGTGCAGACCCCATAACCATAAACAATATGCGCTTCCAGAGTCTTAATATCTGCCAGAAGACCCGCTCCGCCGCTCTGGTCATACCCGGCAATCACCAGCACAGTGGGGCGCCCGTTATTTTTTTTCAAAAAGTTATCCATACCCTTTGCCTGATTTATTTAAGATCAACGCCTGCAATTCGACAAAACGCCCTACAGCCATTTTCGGCACCTCCCAGATACAGCCAAGTACCGCAGCCCCGTCCCAACCTCCGTGGATCACCAGCGGTAACAGATCTTTATTTATTCCGCCCAGGCCGATCAGTGTCAGATCTTTTACAGCGTCCTTATCATCTACGGGGCGGTCCTGCCATAATGCGACATTGGCCTTATATCCCAGTTTGGAAATACTATCGAATAAAGGACTCATAAAGGCATAGGCAAGATCCTTATCGATCTCTTTAACTTCCTGCCGGGAATGTAAAGAAGTAGAGAAGATTATCTCCTGGCCTTTTTTGTTGCCTTGCAGGCTTTTGTCATTTTTCCAGGCATTCAGCGGACAATGGATCTGCGGAATCCCGAACCTGTCTGCCAGGCGGTGGCTGCCATGTAACACAAGCCGCGAATAACAGGCAGGAGATAACTGACTCAACAATAACCCGATCTCCTCTTCCCGGGCAGCCGGTTTGCGGATATGAAGCTTTTGCAACCCCTTTTCCAGCAATCCCTCCAGCAGCGCCACCTCGCCGGCAAGAAAATCCGGTGAGGTAATAACGATCAGCTGGAAGGCCTTTTCACCGGTCGTGTTTTCGCCGGTCTTGTTTTCGCCGGAAAGATGGTTGCTGTTCTTCATTCCTAGAGATATATTTCAGCGCCGCTTTGTTTGAAGGCCGTCGCTTTTTCCTTCATGCCTTCTTCCAGGGCCTCATCCACCCCAACTCCTTTTTCCTGGGCAAAACGTCTTACTTCCTGTGTGATCTTCATAGAACAGAAATGCGGACCGCACATGGAACAGAAATGAGCGATCTTGGCTCCTTCGGCAGGAAGGGTTTCATCATGGAAAGAACGGGCAGTATCCGGGTCCAGGGATAAATTGAACTGATCCTGCCAGCGGAATTCAAAACGTGCTTTGCTCAGCGCATTGTCTCTATGCTGTGCCCCGGGATGCCCCTTGGCCAGGTCTGCCGCATGGGCCGCAATCTTATAGGCGATCACCCCATCCTTCACATCCTTTTTATTAGGAAGACCCAGGTGCTCTTTAGGGGTTACATAACAAAGCATGGCCGTACCAAACCACCCGATCATGGCTGCGCCGATGGCGCTCGTGATATGGTCATAACCCGGAGCAATATCCGTAGTTAGAGGTCCCAGTGTATAAAACGGAGCTTCCTGGCATTCTTTCAGCTGCTTGTCCATGTTTTCTTTGATCAGCTGCATGGGCACATGCCCGGGCCCTTCGATGATCACCTGGCAATCATGTTTCCAGGCAATTTTCGTCAGTTCTCCCAGGGTTTCCAGTTCGGCAAACTGTGCCTCATCATTGGCATCTGCAATACAGCCGGGACGCAAACCATCCCCAAGGGAAAAAGAAACATCATATGCTTTCATGATCTCACAGATCTCCTCAAAATGTGTATACAGAAAACTCTCCCGGTGATGAGCCAGGCACCATTTGGCCATGATCGAACCACCCCTCGAAACGATCCCCGTCAGTCTTTTTGCAGTCAGGGGTATATAACGCAAAAGAACGCCTGCATGGATCGTAAAGTAGTCGACTCCCTGTTCCGCCTGTTCAATCAGGGTGTCCCGGAAAATTTCCCAGGTCAGCTCTTCCGCTTTTCCTCCTACTTTTTCCAGGGCCTGGTAGATGGGAACTGTCCCGATGGGAACCGGAGCATTCCTTAATATCCATTCCCGGGTCTCGTGGATATTTTTTCCCGTCGAAAGATCCATGATGGTATCGGCACCCCATCGGCAGGCCCAGACAGACTTTTCCACTTCTTCTTCGATGCCCGAGCTTACAGCTGAATTGCCGATATTGGCGTTGATCTTCACCAGGAAATTGCGCCCGATGATCATCGGTTCCGATTCCGGATGGTTGATATTGGCAGGAATTACGGCCCTGCCTGCGGCTACTTCCTGGCGTACAAATTCCGGTGTGATCGCCCCTGTTGGTGTTCTGGCGCCAAAACTCTGTCCGGGATGCTGTTGGTTAAATTCTTCCATCCGCTGATTCTCCCGGATTGCGATATATTCCATCTCCGGGGTAATGATGCCTTTGCGGGCATAATGCAGTTGTGTAACATTCGCGCCCGGCAATGCTTTGCGGGGAGGCTGGATATGTTCGAACCGGAGACTGTCCAGAGAGACATCTTCTTTTCTACGCTGACCATAAACGGAACTTACAGCAGGCAATTGCTCCGTATCGCCTCTGTCTGTTACCCATTCCCCGCGGATACGGGGCAGTCCTTCCCGGACATCGATATTCATCGACGGATCGGTGAAGGGTCCGCTGGTATCGTATATGGTCACCGGGGGGTTGTGGGTAACCATATTATTGAACGGATCCACCGTATCTCCTACGGCGATTTCGCGCATAGCTACTTTAATCTTCTTATGCAGGTTCCCCGGTACATAGATTTTCCGGGAGGCAGGGAACGGCTCCCGGCTGATCACATGCTGGCCGGGAATATGATCCTTTTTTGCAGGACGATTCGTACTCATATTTTTTATTTTTTATGGTTCATACTGGACAATAGCAGGCTACTCCGGGTAAATGACCCGGTTAAAAAGCTCATACACATTTCCGTTAGTTTTTACCCTCCCTGGGTTGCCCGTATCACAAACACCTTATCCTGCGGCTGAAGAACATAGTCCGCCCACTCGCTGCGGGGAATGACCTGTTCATTGACCGCAATCGCAATACCATCAGGTCTTTGAATATGTAATAAAGGAAGTACATCGGCAAGTTTGCCGGAGTCTGATAAATGGAATTTTTCCCGATTGATGGACACCTCTACCATAATTCATCGATTTAACCTTGGATTCTACCCGGTTATGTATTGATTGATGACCAGGATGACCTGGAAACTTGGGAGGTGCTGCGTAGGCAGATATAAAAGAAGGAATCCGTCTTTTCCCTTCGCCGGTACTAACCGGATCAGGTTCTGAGGGTATCATCTCAGCCCGCTATACGGGCACCCCTAAAGTCTGGCGTAAAGGTATGGGTTGTGTTTGTTATAACAAAGAGAAAATTATTTCAGCTCCAAAACTACTACGGATTGGGCAGGCAATTCCACCACCAGTTCATCCCCGGATTTCTTCGCTCCCGAAAACACGGACGGCAGCACTTTTGCGGGTTGATCGAAGGTATTGATATCCGTAAATTTTGAGGAAGTGAGTATCAGTCCTTTACTATTTTTATAAGGCATTCCTTTCAGGTTGACCCTCACCGTTATTTTTTTTGACGGATCGAGATTTACCAGGGAAATATGTACGGCACCGTTTGAATCGATGGAGGCCGAAGCGTTGACAGCCGGGATCTTATCCTTTCCGAATACATAATCGGGGCTGTTGAAGACGAGCGGTAAAGAACGGGCATCCTGATGCACTTTATACAGATCGAATACATGATAGGTCGGCGTCAGCAACATCCTGTCTTTTTCCGTAAGGATCAGGGATTGCAGTACATTGACGGTTTGAGCCAGATTGGCCATTTTTATCCGGTCCGCATGATTATTGAAAATATTCAGGGTGGATGCTGCGATCAAAGCGTCCCGCAAACTGTTCTGCTGATAAAGGAAAGCAGGATTGGTACCGGGTTCGGCCTTGGTCCAGATCCCCCATTCGTCCACCACCAGGGCTACTTTTTTTGCCGGATCGTATTTATCCATGATCGCCGAATGTTTGTTGACCAGTTCTTCGATATGCAGACAGGACTTGAGCGCAGCAAAGTATTCATCCTCTCCGAATTGGGTAGCGGAACCTTTGTTCTCCCAGCCCCCGGGAAGTGTATAGTAATGCATGGAAACGCCCCATGTGCGTCCAAGGGATATATTTTTCAGCAGTAATTCCGTCCAGTTATAGTCATCTCCATTTGCGCCGCTGGCGATCAGCTTTAAGGGTGCACCGGGATAATTCTTACAGAATTCCGAATACCTTCTGTACTGCACGGCATAGGTCTCGGGTGTCATATCTCCCCCACAGCCCCAACTCTCATTACCTACTCCCCAGAAAGAAACATTCCAGGGCAGGTCCCTTCCATTCTGCCGGCGAAGATCGGCCAGTGTACTTTTACCCTTAAAATTCAGATATTCCAGCCAGTTAGACATTTCCTCCGGCGTGCCGGTTCCTACGTTACCGGCAATATAGGGTTGACAACCCAACAGGTCACAAAGCTCCAGGAATTCATGCGTACCGAAACTATTGTCCTCCGTTACCATTCCCCAGGTAGTGTTGACGATCGTTTTGCGCTGAGCCCTCGGACCGATGGCATCTTTCCAATGGTATTGATCGGCAAAACATCCGCCGGGCCACCGCAACACAGGGATCTTAATCTTTTTCAGCGCGTCTACCACATCCATCCGTATTTTATCGCCCGTCCAGAAACCGTCATAGATACATCTGCCCAGATGTTCGGAAAAATGACCATAGATATTCCGGCTGATCACCGCTCCGCCGTCATCCCTGATAGCCAGGCTCATCGTGGAAGGGGTATTGGTATTCTGGGCTGATGTTTGCTGAAAAGGGAGGCTCAGACAGGCGGCCACCAAAAGAAGCAGAAAGGAGGTATTTCTCATACGCATGGGATCGTTTTTTATGATCCCTAAATTAAGCGTTTTTTTGACAATTAATAGCAGTAAAGACTATTTTTTTATGCTTATCCTGAAAAGCAGCAGGAACATTCAAATTCCTACCCCCTAACCTGCCCATTCCCGCGGATCAGCCATTTCTCGGTAACCAGTTTTTCCAGCGCAAAAGGTCCCCGCGCATGTAATTTCTGGGTAGAAATCCCGATCTCTGCGCCAAGCCCCAGTTCCTCGCCATCTGTAAAACGGGTGGAAGCATTGGTATAAACAGCTGCTGCATCCACCTCGGCCAGAAAACGTTCGCAATGTTTTTTATTGCGGGATATAATGGCTTCGGAATGTTTGGTAGAATATTTTTGGATATGGATCAGCGCCTCGTCCATATTCTTTACCACTTTTACCGCGCATTTAAGGCTGAGGAACTCACGGGCAAAATCGCCGTTTGTCGCCTTTTGCAGAAAAGGATATCCTTTAAGTAACCGCCGGGCCACAGGATCCGCAAAGATCTCCACCTCATATTTCGCCATAGGGGCCTGCAACAGCTTCAATAAGGCAGGCGCCACGGCATGGTCTACGATCAGTGTGTCCATACTGTTACATACAGAAGGGCGGGACACTTTCGCATTGACGACGATATTCACCGCCATGTCCAGATCGGCTTCTTTTTCCACATACACATGACAAACCCCTGCTCCTGTTTCAATCACCGGTACAAGACTGTTCTCCCGGACATAACGGATCAGGGAGTCCGAACCGCGGGGAATGAGAACATCCACCCAACGGGTGGCCGTCAATAATTCCTTCACGGTCTCGCGACCGGAAGGAAGCAAGGTTACGCAATCCGGGTTGATTCCGTTTTCTTTCAATGCTTTTTTTATCAGGGAGATCGCCATTTTGTTCGTATAATCCGCATCACTGCTTCCCTTCAATACACAGGCGTTCCGGCTTCGCAAACAAAGCGCGGCGATATCGAACGTTACATTAGGTCTGGATTCATAGATAGCGCCCACCACGCCTAAGGGAACGGCTACTTTTTCTATCAGCAGTCCGTTCTTTAATTTGCGTTGAGCCAGCTTTTTTCCGGATGGGTCAGCCAGACGGCTTACTTTCCGGATACTTTTTGCGATGGAACGGATCCGCTGTTCAGTCAACAGCAGCCGGTCGTTGCGGGGGTTGTCCTTATCCTGCCTGGCCAGGTCCATGGCATTCGCCTTCAGGATTGCTGGCCCGCGTTGTTCCAGCAGGGCCGCCAGACTGGCTAATACAGACTTTATCTGTTTGTCACTGGCCCGGCGAAGGTCTATAGCCGCCTTATAGGTCTTGATGATCAGGGGTTCAATCTTTTGCATCTCGTTTGTTACTTCCTCGTTTTTATTTAAAACAGTACAATATCATCAGCATGCGCGGCTACCACATTTTTACTGGACAGGCTGCCATTCATGGCTGCGGCATTCAGTTTTGCCTTGGCCACTCCGATAATGTTTCCCGTTTCATCGATCAGCTGCACCACTTCGCCGGCAGCAAATTTACCCATCACTTTATGAATGCCCACCGTAAGCAGGCTTCTGCGCTGCCGCAGGGCCTTATCCGCTCCCTTATCCACGTATACGCTTCCAAAAGTAACAGATCCGCTGGCCAGCCATTTTTGCCGGGCTTTCAGATTGGAAGCCTGGGGTTGAAAACTGGTCCCGGCCCCGCCGGCTAAGGCAGTACTTAAAGGGGTTTTACCATTCAGACCGCACAGGATAACCTTGATGCCCAGGGAATTCGCCAGGCGGGTAAACGTGAGTTTGGAGGTCATTCCTCCCAATCCCAGACTGCTCTTATCGGTCCGGACATAACCCATGATCGTGCTGTCCACTTTTTCCACCTTTGGAATTATTCTTTTTTCCGCATCCATAAACCCGCCTACAGAGGTACAAATGATCAGGGTCTCTGCATCGAACCCGATCGCTGTTAAGGTTGCCAATTCGTCGTTATCGGAAAATTTCAATTCTACATTGCTGACCAGGTCGTTCTCATTCATAACGGGCAGAATACCGTTCTTCCAGAATTCCACAAAGGTCTCTTTTAATTGAAGAAAACGGGAGCGGCTGGAGAAATGATGCCGTTCGCATAAAGCCTGTGCTACCGGGATACCATAAGCGGAAAAATGTTTCTGGTAATGACGGATAAGAATGGGGTTACCAACGGCTGCCGCCGCCTTGCGTTCTGTAAGCGTGCCTTTATATTCATGGAGGAAAGCCCTGCCGCTGCCCACCGCCCCGCTCGATACCAGGACGATCCGGTACCCGCCGGAAAGGGCAGCGATCTCCGCAGCCACTTTTTTGATGATGGATTGAACGATTACCCCATTGTCGTCTGTTATCACCGCCGTACCCAGCTTAATGACCAATACCGGTTTCTGCATATTTGCAAAATTATCGGATTATCAGCGTTTTGGATCAGCCGGGCTTTGAAAATTCGCTAATTTTTAGGAGGAAAGGCAACCCCCAGCTCAGGAAATAACCAATTCTTTTTCCATAAATCTTCCATAGGCTTCAAAAGCCGTCCTTATCAATCGTTTACCAATCGGTTTAAAAAGATCGGTAACAATCTCCATATGGTCCTTTTTAATCGTCCGTTGCCAGTTGCCTACTACCTGTCCTTCATGGACCAGGATGGGCTTAAAGATCCCCTTTCCGCTACGGTCGGCCTGTTTGGGATCGACTACCAGATCCCTGTCAGCATAGGCAATGGTATATTCATCAAAAGCCGGAAGGGCAATTATCCTTTTGGACGGACTGGTTCTGCCGCTGTCAAAGGATGGATCAAACCAATAGGTCTCCCCATCAACGTTTTCCTTTTCAAAGAACGAAACATTGATCTCCATGCCTAGCCGGGCGTCCGCTAAGGTCAAACCCGACCACCAGGCAAAATCGCCCAGGGTCGCCGGTCCCCTGCTGCAGAAATAACGCCGGGTCAACTCCCCCAATCCCTCCTCCCGGCTCCGGAATTTTCCCTTCGGTAAAATGGCAGGCGCCAATTCCTCCAGCAGGGTATAGGTGAATTGTTTGCCGATAACCGGACCACTGCAAATGACTCCGTCCAGTTCCGCCTGCATCAGGAGATGCGTGAAGCGGTTCTCATCGGTTCTGATCCCGGCTTTGTCCAGCACCGATGCCAATTCCCTGCGATCCAGTTGTTGCCCTCCCCGCAAGGCTTTTTTCAAAGCCGCATGACTCCGTTTGAAAACAGCTGCATTCAATTCCAGTTTCCGTTCAGCTCCCGCACAAAAGGCCTTTACGCGATGGGCTGTCAATTCCTGCATCCAATAAATGTCTTCGGGTAATACAAAATGCCAGGTTGGACGAAGCACATGGGTACGCAGGATGCGCCCATCCTGAAAAGCCTGAAGAATGGAGGCCTCAGCCGGATTCTGAAGACGGCTGCCGATTGCCCATTTTGCACCGGCGAAATCCTGGGCCTGTATACAGCCCATCCATCCAACCAAACCGGCTGCGTCGGTGAACCGGGGTTCGTATAGTTGTTGATTGATCAGTCTGCGAAGGATTATTTCTGCTTTTGTCATTATGGTAAAAGGGGACCGTTGTATGTAAGAAGGTCCCGGGTCCAAAGCTAATACCTTTCACTGACAGCCTTATGTCAGTTGGCGTTAAGGTTTTTTTGTTGGGGTATACGTTTTTTTAAAGGCATATATTTTCTTATATTTATCCTGCCTGTTAACCAACTTGCACCAGCAAAATTTTATGCCACCCGCTCTGACCTATAAAGAATTCAAACCTTGCTCAGCCTTATCCAGATTCATCGAAGTGTACTGGCATCTTCATATCGGTTCCCATTTTACTCCTGTGCGCCAGTATATCTTTGCGGACGGACTAACGGAGATCTTTACCAATCTGGGTAATTCCGTTCCTGTCATCGATGGGACCAAATTTTTGAAACCGGGGAAATTATATTTCGGAGGCACCATGACCACTACCAGTACGTTTACCAGGATGCCGAACAGTGATTTTGCCGGAATCCGCCTCAAACCGGGTGGAATTGCCGCCTTTTATTCGCTGAACCTCTCAGAACTGGTGGATCAGATCATCGATTTCCCGGATCCGGAATTGCAGGGCTTGTTATATCCCGACGATCAGTTAGGCGAACGACTGGACAGCTTTTTCTCCCGCAAACTGAATACCCGCATCCTGCCGGTGGTGGCCATCACCGAATCGGTCAGTCTCCACCGGGGTCTTATTACCGTGGATCAACTGGCCAGACAACACCATATCAGCAAACGTAGCCTGGAGCGGCATTTTAATGCAGCGATTGGAGTGGGGCCCAAAGAATTTATCAAGGTCATCCGTTTTCAACACTTGCTAAAAAAACTGAAAGCCAAAGATTCACAGGAAAGTCTTTTACAGATCGCCTGCGAAATGGGCTATTACGATCATGCCCATTTAACCAGGGAGGTGCGAAGATATGGCGGCCAAAACCCTTCCAGCCTGGCACAATTAAAGGAGCAATAAAACATTTATTTATAAACCCATCAGATAATCCTATAAAATTTTCATTTATGTCAACTCAATCAGTTACCTCAAACCCTGCACCCTCTTCTTCTCATTCATCTTACCCTAAACAGGAAAAAAACGGGAGCTTTATTAAAATCGTCCTTCTTGCCGGTTTACTCGCAGGAACCCTGGATGCCATCAGCGCTTCCATCTCTGCTATTGCCCAGGGAATTAATAACCCGGCAAGGGTTTTTATATTTGTAGCCAGTGTGGCTTTAGGGAAATCGGTCCTTCTTACCGGCGGAAGCGGCATTGCCATCGTGGGGCTGCTTATTCATTTTTTTATTGCTTATTCGTTCACCCTGTTCTTTTTTCTGATTTATCCTAAATTGCCGATCCTTGCGAAAAACCGCGTTTTAACCGCCGTCGTCTATGGTCTTTTTGTCTGGATAGTCATGAACCTTATTGTATTACCCATTGCGGGAAGACCATTCCATTTCCGGGCCGTAAACACCCCTGTTAATATTTTGATCCTTATGTTTGCCATTGGTCTGCCGGTTTCTTTTATTGCCTACCGTTATTTCAAAAAAAGATAGATTTTATCAAAACGAACAAATGCCGCTTTTTTACAATTTCCGTTTGGTCGCAACATCTATTTTTGAATAAAAATTAACGTATGAAAATTCCTGACCATTATCTACCGGTAATGCCCTATCTGATCCTAAAAGATGCCGCCGGGTTCCTGGATTTTGCCAAAAAAGTATTCGGAGCAACGGAGCAGTACTCGTCACCCCGTTCGGAGGGAGTGATCAAACATGCAGAGTTACGTATCGAACAGGCTGTGATCATGTTCTGCGATGCTACGGAAACCTACCCTCCCTTCCCTGGGAGTATTTTTCTTTATGTGGAAAATGCAGATAAGGTTTATGAGAACGCCGCAGCGGAAGGCCTGGAGATCCTGCAGCCCCTTGAGGACCGGGATTACGGCCGCGGTTTCGGGTTCGAAGATAAATTCGGAAACAGCTGGTGGGTAAATACACCCAAATAAAAATTTACTCACCCTGCCGGCCCCCGGTCTGCTTTAACAGATTACCGATATTATAGGCTGTTTCCAGAAGAAAGGAAGCCCCGTTCTGCAAAGCTTCTTCCAGGGACATGGGCCGGGGAAGGATAGAAAAGGCAGCAGTAAGACCGGTCTGCTGCAGCTCTGACACGGTCAGGTCCAGGGTTCCGCATATAGCTATCACTCGTTTTCCCGATTGACGGCCCAGTTCCGCTATGCCGGCAACCAGTTTCCCCTGCAGGGTCTGACCGTCCATTTTTCCTTCTCCGGTAATGATCCAATCCGCCTCCGCTATATGCCGGGCAGCCTTACTATATTCCATGACCAGGTCCACTCCCCGCACCAGTTCCGCTCCCAAAAATGCCATACAACCCGCGCCGAGACCTCCTGCGGCACCTGCGCCTTCGCGGTTGGCCAGATCCAGACCCAGGTCTTTTTTCAGCAGTTCCACCAGGTTCAGCATTCCTTCTTCCAGGATTTCGATCTCCCGCGGGCCAGCCCCCTTTTGGGGTCCGTAAACCCGGGTAGCACCCAGGGAGCCGCAGAGGGGGTTCCTTACGTCACAGGCTACCCGAATTCTTATATCTTTCCATTCAGGTCCGTCTTTCCCTCCTTGTCTGCCCTTCCCTTCAAATCCGGGGGGAGCTTCAATCCTTGCCAATTGTAGGAGACTTCCTCCGGAGGGCCTTAATTCCTTCCCCTTCGCATCAAGGAAACGGTATCCCAGGGCGGCTGCCATACCTATTCCTCCATCATTGGTTGCACTACCGCCGATGCCTAAAATAATTTCTTTCACCCCGCTTCGGATCGCAGCCCCGATCAATTGCCCCGTTCCATAGGTCGAACTGAGCAGGGGATCATATTCCCGGGGATCCAGCAAGGACAAACCGGAAGCCCTTGCCATTTCGATAAAGGCGGTCTGCCCATCCGCAGACAAAAGCCATCCTGCCCGGACAGGCCTCGACAAAGGATCCTGTACTTCTTCTTCCAGCATTTCTGAAGGCGTATAATGTGTAATGATCTCTAACAGTCCATCACCACCATCCGCAAGCGGGAGCTGTACGATGTGAAAATCGGGAGAGGCCATTCTTAATCCTTTTTCGATAAGGGAACATAATTCGAAACTCGTCAGGCTTCCCTTGAATTTATCCGGCGCTATAAGTATACGTATGGGCACGCTTGGAAATTTTCCGGAAAAATAGGCTATTAATTCTTTTTCGATCGGGGCATCTTTAATCTCCCTGCTGACATAAGGTTGTCATTAGCGGCATTTACCTTCGAAGGGATAGACCAGCCGGTTCCTTAAAATAAAAACTATGCCAAACGTTAAAAATAAAGATGTCGAAATTAACTATACCATCACCGGAAAAGGCGAACATACCCTTTTATTTGTTCACGGTTCTTTTATCGACCAAACCTATTGGAAGGAATCGGTAGCGTATTTTAGCCCCCATTACCAGGTTGTTACCCTTGATCTTGGTGGTCACGGTAAATCCGGGCAGAACAGGGAAATCTGGACCATCCAGGAATTCGGGGAGGATCTGCTTGCTGTACTCCGACAGTTGAATCTTTCGAAACTGGTCCTGATCGGCCATTCCATGGGCGCGGATGTGATCCTGGAAGCAGCCATCCAACTACCGGAACCCATCCTTGGTTTTATCGGCATAGATTATTTTAAGAACGCGGGAAGCCCTTTGCCGGAAGAATTTCAGAAACAGGTTGCCACCATCCTGGAAAAACTCAAAACCGATTTTTCGGATACTTCGGAGGCTTATGCACGTATGGCCTTATTAACTCCTCAAACGGATAAATCCATCACGGACCGCATCGTGGCCGCATACAGGAGTGCCAATCCTGACATGGGGGCCAAATCCATAGCTGCCCTTTTTTCCTATTATAAACGGGAGAGGGAATTAATGAAGCAGCTGACCTTCAAAATGCACCTGATCAATGTCGGTTATATGCCAACCAATGAGGCCCCTCTTAAGGAATATGCCAGGAGTTCCTATGAATTGATCACCCTACCCGGTTCCTGCCATTATCCGATGCTGGAGAATCCGCAGGTATTGAATATGACGCTGGAAGGGGTGATCGAAAAGATAGTGAAGTGATTAGTTATTCCCCTCCCGGGTGATATTTTTTTCCCTGGTGGGCCGTTACCTCTTCCGGATAAAAAAAGATATCCTTGAACCGTCCTTCGAGGTACATAGTCGCCTGATCGGCGAAATGAGGAGATGCCGGGTTATCGGAGGAACCGCCTGTTACGATCGTCTTAGCCTTTACTTTTTTGCCGAATTCCACGGCAGCGATAAAACTATTCCCGGAATACCCGTATCGTTTTTTTGTGCCTTTCACTACCCTGCTCTGGAAGGAAGGCAGAGATCCAAAATCCGCAGCGGCAAGGCCTGCCGGCAAACTGATGAATTTATCGCTGTAGGTCTCCTCGATCTTCCCTGTCAGCCGTTGGTAACGATTCAGATTTCCCCATTCAATTTTCCAGTCGCCGAAACGCTCCTGTAGATCTTTGATGACTGCGAGTAAAGCATCTGTCTTTTGTGAAGCCGTTGAATGGGTTATTTCATAAGCGACTCTTTTTAACGCGAAGGTATACTCTTCGTCCGATTTCACGACTGGCGCGTAGGCCGTCATACGGGTTCCCCATTCGATCGCCAGCGTGGTGGCTACCGAATGAACGGCAGATCTTTTGTCCCATTTTTTCAGCAACTGCATAGGTTCCTGCAACGCTTTTTTTACAGAATCGGGGGCTATGGCATAAGCTTCCTGCAAAGCCGGGAGCAGGGAATCGAAGGCGGCCAGGTAACGGTCATATCCCTTGACGATCAGGCTGTCCAGGGTGAAATTATCCGCTCCGCTGAGCAGGCGTATGGCGTTGACGGCCCGGAAATTCTCCCCTTCCGGAGCCATATAGACAGGATACTCTTTTTTGTCGGGGCTGCTGTTACCGGAAAGAGAAAAGGGCGTGGAGTTACAATTCTGTATCCATCCCGTTCCCGGATTATATACATGAATGATCTCCTCTAACGCATGGGTGCCTTTCCATTCTGTCGCAGCAACGGATCCGTCCACCGGTTGAGACCAATCGAAAGCCGTATCGCGTATGGGAATAAAATTACCATGCCAATAAGCGATATTACCCTGATCATCAGCATAGACTGTATTGTTGGTGGTATTGGCCCTGAACTCCATCGCCTTTTTATATTCCCCGAAACTACCGGCTTTTGTTATTTGCCAGGCTTCCATCAAGGCGTTCAGCGAACGGTTATATTCTTTCAGGCTCAGCCATTTTCCATTGCGGCTACCCATTACCGGGCCATGATGTGTATAATAGCCGGTGACAGGAAAAGCATTTGTCTTATCCTCTTTTTTGCAATACACCGTAAAAGGTTTAACCAGGACCGGTCGTTGCTGCCCCTCATATTCATAAACCCATCCGCTATCCTTCCGGCTGGTTGTTTCGGCATACAGATCTGCAACATCGGCATAACTGGACGTATGCATCCAGCCGCAGTGTGCATTGAATCCCTGGTAGATAAAAAATTGGCCCCAGGTGACCGCGCCGTATGCATTTAAGCCTTCTTCGCTCACCAATTGTACTTCCATCCGGAAATAAAAGGGCACATGGGGATTGATATACAAGATCGGATTTCCGGAAGCAGTACGGAAGCCAGCAAGGGCAAAACCATTGGAACCTGTCTGGTGGTCTTCGCGGTCTCTTAAAAATCCGGTGACGGACAAACTCCCGCTTTTCCCATAAAAATCCCTGATCTCCTCCGGCCGGATGCCGCCTGTACTCGTTGCCGAGACACTGCCATCGGTGAACATAAGGGCATACCAGGGTTCCCAACGTTTTAACAGGAGGGGTTTGGTTTCCGGGTGTTTGTAGAGATAATAATTTACTCCATCTGCAAAAGCGTCCAGCAGGGCATGCATCCAGGGAGGGCTGGTCCGGTAATCTTCCACGGCTTGCGCACTGTCATAGATCAACCGCATCATTATATCGGTTACCAGGTTTTCTTCTCCATAGGCCTCGGCCTGCCGTCCCAGCATTTCCAGGTAGTTTTTCTCCACCCGGCTGAAGTCCTCCCGGCATTCGGTATATAACAACCCGAATACCACATCCGCATCCGTCTTTCCATAAATATGCGGAATTCCCCAGGTATCTTCCGTGATACTTACCGCACGGGCACGGGCCTCATACCGGCTTATCTCGGCAGGTGAAAAAAGGGTTCCCGTTGTTTGTCCCAGAGCTAAAGACAGGGAAATAAGGGAAAGGAATATACTTAACGGAAGCAGGAGGAGTAGTTTGTTCATTCAACTACAGCCTCCTTATTATACCGATTCCGGTAATCTATGGGTGACAGACCGGTGAGGCGTTTGAAAATGGTCCGGAAGGCCTTGGTATCCGAATAACCTACATCGTACATCACTTCATTTACATTTTTGCGGCTTCCTTCCAGGTGTTTTTTGGCGGCTTCGATTTTAACACGCTGTATGTACTCGACGGGCGTATTGTTCGTAGCCTTTTTAAAACGCCGGATAAAATGGCGTCTTCCTATGGCAAACTGGCTGGCCAGTTCTTCCACGGATATTTTTTCCGTTACATTTTTCTCGATGAACTCCTGCGCCTCTTTAATAGGTTCGTCTTCGTGTTTTTTCTGTCCGTTGAACATGATGAAGGGCGACTGGCTCTTGCGGTCTATCTCCACGGCAAATACTTTGGAAGCCATGATCGCCGTCTCCCGGTCCGTGTATTTTTCAACCAGGTAGACCAGGAGGTTCCAATAGGAATTAGCACCACCGCTTGAATATAATCCATCTCCTTCAGTAATGATCCTCCCATCTACCAGGGTCACCTCGGGAAACATGGCCCTGAATTCGTTGGCTGTCCGCCAATGACTGGAACATTCCTTTCCATTCAATAAGCCGGTCGATGCCAGCAGGAAGGCTCCGATACAGAGACTCGCCACTTCGGCACCATTATTCTTATACTGATCGATGATCCAGGGAATAAATGCTTTATTTTTATCCAGACCTGATTGGATGTCACCTAAAAGGGCCGGCACGAAGATCAGATCGGTTTTTTTTACATCCTTTAACAAGGCATCGGTATGGACCGAAAATGTTCCGTTATTTAGCTTTACTTCTTTGGTAAGACCTACCAGCTGGACTTCAAAACGTGCCGGTTTTCCCGCCGCCTCTAAAAATTCATTCACTGCCGTAAACATATAACGGGGATCGGAAATTGCCGCAAGAACGGCCTCATTGGGCACAAGGATGGAGATGTGTTTTTTCATTACCAGGTTATTTAAAAACAGGTGAACTCAGTTTTAAAGGTAGTGAAAAAATGTCGCAACCAGCCCCTTCAGAAGTCACATCTGCCCATTATAAAGTTCCTTGCCCCGGGGTAAATTTGTAACCACTAATGAGAAAAATAATAGTGTCCATGAACATTACCCTGGATGGCTTTATGGCTGACACCCATTCAGGCCTGGACTGGCATTTTCAAAGCTGGAACCAGGAAATGGCGGGTTATGCCTACGAACAGCTGCGCACCATGGACACGATCATATTGGGACGGTTGACCTACCAGGCCATGGCGGCTTATTGGCCCTCGGCCGCCAGGCACCAGGCCGGGACATGCCGTGAGATCGAATTTGCCCATATGATGAACAATTATACCAAACTCGTCTTTTCAAACACCCTGGACATACTGGAATGGAAGAACGCCCGGCTGGTCAAAGGTGATATCAGCCGGGAGATGTCCAGACTGGGAAAGGAACCTGGTAAAGACATGGTAATTTTCGGAAGCGGCAGCATCGTGAAAACCTTCCATCGGTTGGGTCTGATCGATGAGTTCCGGTTACTGGTGCATCCGGTGATCCTGGGCCACGGCAAACCCTTATTCAAAGACATCCTGGACAAGGAAGACCTCTTTTTTTTACAAACGAGGAAGATGGATTCCGGAGTAGTTGTCCTAAGTTACCAACCAGCAAATAATCAGCGCATTTGCAGCGTGAATTAACCTTTCGTGCCTCTCCTTTTTTGTAGTTTTGTGGAATGCCAGATTCAATCAAAGACCAGTTACCGGGTATCGCCCGTTTGCCGGTATTCAAATATCATGCTGCAGCCTTGACGGAACATGCAGTTGGGCAACAGGAAAATGCATCCGGCTTGTCGGAGACGGAAGATTTGGTTGCTGTTGAAGAACCGCTTGAAATCCGTTTGATCTACGGTCCCGGCCATCAACGCAAGGAACAATCCGTTTCCGTAACGATGCGTACACCTGGCAACGATGCCGAACTGGCAACCGGATTTCTTTTTACGGAAGGGATCATAGGTTCTTCCCCGGGAGATATCATCGCCATTCATCAGACCGGGGGAATTCCGGATAATATCGTACGCATGGAAATGAAGGACAACCTCAACCTGGATCTTGGCAAATTGCAACGAAATTTTTATACCAGTTCCAGTTGCGGGGTCTGCGGAAAATCTTCTATCGATGCCATAAAAACCCTCCTTCCCCCTGGCACCGGGGCTTCCTCCCTTTCCAACAACCATTCAGGCAAAAAAAACGCGGAAGAACGGATCAGCAGCTTAGTTATTCGTTCCCTGCCGCAGCAGCTTCGCCGGCAACAAGCCTTGTTTGACTCTACCGGCGGATTACATGCATCGGCTCTTTTTGATTATACAGGTAATTTTTTGGTTATCCGGGAAGATATCGGCCGTCACAATGCGCTCGACAAGGTAGTGGGCCATGCATTAAATAACAATTGGCTTCCCCTGGAAGAGGTTATTCTATTATTGAGCGGAAGAGCCTGTTTTGAACTGATCCAAAAAGCTGCCATGGCCGGAATAAAGATCATTGCGGCCATTGGACCGCCCTCCAGTCTCGCTGTTCAATTGGCGACGGAATACGATATAACCCTGATCGGTTTTTTACGGGAAGACCGGTTCAATATATATGTTGGAGGGAAGCGGATTAGCATTAAATAAAATATCAATCCATGAGCGAAGACACATCTGTAAATCCGGAGAACGCAAGGAATACGGAGAATCCGGAAAACCCCAGCACCTTAACCGGTCTGCGGATGGAAGAACCCAAAAAGTCAGCCGCGGGGCTGCCTGCCGTCTTGTCCAGTTTTAAGCATGTCTTCAGCGAAGCAGGTTTGGCAAGGGGTTTGAAAGCCTTATCGCATCTCAATCAGAAAGGAGGTTTCGATTGCCCCAGCTGTGCCTGGCCCGACCCTGACGACGAACGTTCCGGTATCGCGGAATACTGCGAGAATGGGGCGAAAGCTGTGGCAGAAGAGGCGACCACTAAAAAACTGGGTGCCGCTTTTTTTGAGGCGAATCCGGTTGCTTCCCTGGCCGCCCTCACCGATCACGAGATTGGCAAAAAAGGACGGGTCGCCCAACCCGTTTATCTGCCAAAAGGTGCCAGCCACTATCAACCCATTTCCTGGGAAGATGCCTTCCGCCGCATTGGGGCCGCACTGAATGAACTGGCTTCACCGGATGAGGCCGTTTTTTATACTTCGGGCCGGACCAGTAATGAAGCCGCCTTCCTTTACCAGCTTTTTGTCAGGGCCTATGGTACCAATAACTTGCCCGATTGCTCCAATATGTGTCACGAATCCAGCGGAGTGGCGCTCGGCGAATCCCTCGGGATCGGCAAGGGGTCGGTAAAACTCGAAGACTTTTATCAGGCGGAGGTGATCCTTATTTTGGGGCAGAACCCCGGCACCAATCACCCCCGGATGCTTACCGCCCTGCAAAAAGCCAAGGCTGCCGGTGCGACCATCATATCCATTAACCCTCTTCCCGAAACAGGTCTGATGGGATTCAGCAATCCGCAGAACCTCAAAGGCATGCTGGGCGTCTCAACGGCCTTAACGGATATTTTCCTGCAGGTTAAACTGAACGGAGATCTGGCTCTCCTGCAGGCCATCGAATTATTACTTTGGCTGGAAGAGGAATCAGCGCCGGGAACCGTATTCGACCAGGCCTTCATTGAAAAAAATACGGCAGGTTATCAGGGTTTTATCGAACACCTGCAGCAGGTTTCTCTTCCTGATCTTTCGGAAGCCTGCGGGATCTCCATCGCACAGATCGGGGAAGCTGCGGGTGTGCTGAAAGACAAAAAGAAAATCATCGTTTGCTGGGCCATGGGGCTTACGCAGCATAAGAACGCCGTAGACACGATCAAAGAGGTTGTCAATCTTTTACTGCTGAAGGGAAGCATTGGCAAACCGGGAGCCGGAACCTGCCCCGTACGCGGCCACAGTAATGTTCAGGGCGACCGGACTATGGGCATCTTCGAACAACCTTCCGGTAAATTTTTGGATCAGCTCGAAAAGGTCTTTGGTTTTCTGCCGCCCAGGCATCCTGGTTACGATACGGTCAACTCCATTAAGGCTATGTATGAAGGTAAAGCAAAAGTCTTTTTCGCCATGGGGGGAAATTTTCTTTCCGCCACACCGGATACCCTGTTTACGGCCGAAGCGCTGCGGCGGTGCCGGTTGACCGTTCATGTCTCCACCAAACTGAACCGCAGTCACCTTATCCATGGAGAAGAAGCGCTGATCCTTCCCTGTCTGGGCAGAAGCGATCAGGATATCCTCCAAAAGGAAGCGCAATTTGTTTCCTGTGAAAATTCAATGGGTGTCGTTCAATCTTCGAAAGGAGTGTTAAAACCCGTTTCCGATAACCTGCTCAGTGAGCCGGTCATCGTATGCCTCCTGGCTAAAGCCACGCTGGGATCCCGAAGCGGGATCGACTGGGATAAATATATGCGGCATTATGACGCCATACGGGAGGACATCGAACGCACCATTCCAGGATTTGACCGGTACAATGAACGAGTGCGGCAACCCGGAGGTTTTTACCTGCCCAACTGCAACCGGGACGGATCATTTCAAACGCCAACGGGTAAAGCTCATTTTCATATTTCGGATCCTGTCGCCATCCCTTTGAAGGACGAAGAATTGATGATGATGACGATCCGCAGTCACGATCAGTTTAATACGACCATCTATGGTCTTGACGACCGGTATCGCGGTGTCTATAATGAACGTCGTGTCATCTTCATGAATGAAGAGGATGTGCAACAACAAAGCCTGAAAAAAGGAGACCTCGTAGATCTGATCAGTGCGCAGGATGGTATTGAAAGGATTGCCCGCCGTTTTATCGTCTTTCCTTATTCCATTCCCCGTAAATGCACCGCTACCTATTACCCGGAAACAAATGTGCTGGTACCTATCGGCCATGTGGCCGATAAAAGTAATACCCCTGTTTCCAAACTGGTAGTGATCACACTGAGAAAAGTCGAATAACAGGATTAGTATTTGGCCGGCTCACCGGGTTTGGGCAGCGAAGCACGAATAAACTTCCGCAGATTTTCAGTCGATTCTGCCAGATCGGGTTTGCGCAGATACATCATATGCCCGCTACGGTATCCTTCCCAGCTTACGCGATCCTTCAGCTTACCGCTGGGGTCCAATTGCCACATGCTGTATTTGGCGTTGAAATAATCACAGGCCCCGTCATAATATCCCGACTGGATCAGCAAATGGAGATAGGGATTTTGGGCTATGGCCTGGCGCAGATTCTCGCCGGTATGGTCATTCTGATTATTCCAGGGGAACACGGATCCGAACATATTGTATTTCAAATCCGTTTTATAATGCAATTCCTCCCGCAGATAAATATTTATGGCGGGTGTAAAAGAATGCAGCCAGGAAGTCAGCTCGGCATTATAGTCCGGTCTTTCTCCTGCATCCTGGCGGTCAATACCCCGGTAACGGGAATCAAGTCTTCCTACCGTAAATCCTTTATCCCGTAATAATTCTTTCCAGAAAAGATCTGTAGGAATCTGCAGATTGCATTGCAGGACCAGTTTCTCCGACAGACCCGTATAGCGGGCCAGTTTGACGGCTATTTCTTTTTTCTTTCCCTCTTCTATAAAACCGCCTTTGGACAAGGCAGGGATCAGTTCATTCACGGTAAAATCTTCCACTTCCGGCAAGTAGGCGGTAAGATCTTTTGCCTGGAGATCGCCGCCAAGGGCTTTATGATACCAGGCTGTTGCTGCATAATAAGGAACACGCAGCGATGCGGATACGCTTGTACTCCGGTCGATTCCCAGTTCCGTAGGGGATACCAGGACCACTCCGTTAAGATACATCCATTGTGCATCCTGTAATTCCAGCGCCAGACCCGAAACCCGTGTCGTTCCATAACTTTCGCCGATCAGGAATTTGGGAGATGCCCAGCGATTCTTCCGGGTAACAAAAGTGGCGATCCATTCGGCGAGATATTTAACATCCTCATTGACCCCGAAAAATTTAGATCCGGGTATATCCTTGCTGACCGTCCTGGAAAACCCGGTATTTACCGGATCCACATAGACGATATCGGCAACATCCAATATAGAATGCGGGTTTTCTTTTACTCCATAAGGCTGCACGGGATATCCTTCGTCATCCACGTTTAACCGGCGGGGTCCGGTATAACCGATCTCCATCCATACCGAAGGTGTGCCGGGTCCACCGTTAAAAGAAACTACCAGCGGGCGGGCAGCCCTGTCCTTTATATCCGATCTTTCATAATACGTATAAAATACACCGGCGATGGGTTTGCCTTCCTCATCCCATACAGGCATGGAACCGGCCGTAACTTCATAGGGTATACGCTGTCCCTTGATGGTCACCTCTGCGTGGGTAACGACGGCGGAATCGATATTCAGGGTCCGGCTTCCCGGCCCTGTTTTTTCAGCCGTGGAAGGAGGAGGCCCGCCTTTAGGCTGTGCCAGGGCATTGATGCTCATACCAGCAAAACAAATGAAAAAGAGCAGGGCAATCCGCTTAAGACGGGTCCCGTTCAGGGTGATCCGTCTAAAACCGGTCCGGTTCAGAGTTATTTTTCTAAATTTGGTCATATGAGTCTGTTTTCTCCTTGGTTTATAAGCTACGAATATACCAAAGGAATAGCAGACCCTTATGCCATTGCCGGATCGCTATAACCATCCTTCCCTGTTTCCACACGTCCGGCATATCGCTGTTCGAATTGGGGGAATCCCTTGATCCGGACACTGAAATCATACCATCCATAACTTTTGGAAGGATCTATCACCAGATTATTTTTACTTCCTGCCTGGCCGTCGGCAGTAATTTTTATTTTACCGGAACCGGCAGCCTCTGGATTTTTTGAATGGTTATCCGTGATATCGACCGGAAGGGAAGCCTGTCCGTTAACCACGGGAGCAACCTGAAGTTTTATCCGGCCGGTTGGTTTTTCACGCTTCGCTCCGCTGATCCGCCCCCTTTCATAATTCAGCCTGACTGTTTGTGAAGGATCATTTTTACCCCCCGCGAAACCCCTGAAAAATCCGTTCGGCCCATAGACCCGCAGATCATACTGACCATTCTCAAATTCATCCAGGGGGATACTATCCGTCAATTCATCACCGGCCTTTACGGCATAATTCCGCACCTTCAGCTCCTTGCCATAGACATAAACGGCAAAGGGTGATCCTGCTGCCTGGTCACCGAAGAAGGTATTGCCCGCCCTGAACTTCAGCTCGAAAGAATTTTTATCCGCACCCAATTTACCTTCCACATACAATTCGTAAGGAATCGCACAGGAAGGACGAATACCCCTTTCCTGCCTGGGCATGAGCGGAGAGGAGAATGGGTCTTTACGGAACTGCCCGATCTCTTCTTTCGTCAGTTTTTTATACCCGGAAGGCAATTGTTTGAACTTCGCCATATGTACGCCTTCGATAACGGTATCTTTTTCCAGGAAAGAAGGAAGGGTTGTTTTTTCTCCATTATAGGGACGGAACAGGGAACTCAGGTCACCGCAAACCGTCCGGCGCCAGGCGGTGATATTCGTTTGTTCGATCTTACGACCAGACCGGTGACTGATCAATTTTTCCATCATCTGCAGAATGGAGGTGTGATCGCAAACCTGGGAATTTACAAAACCTCCCCTGCTCCAGGGCGAAGCGATCACCAGGGGTACCCGGAAACCCAAACCGATCGGACCACCTCTTGCATCCTCTTTTGAATTATATTTTAGATCCTGTTCGAGCGGCACATAATCCAATCCGGCGTCGATACCCTGGGAGACCTTTCCCGTCTCGGGTCTCGATGGATCAGGCGCTACAAAGGGAGGGATATGATCGAAATAACCGTCATTCTCATCATAACAAAGAACGAAGATGGTCTTTTTCCATACCTCCGGATTTTTTGTAAGAATATCCATTACTTCAGAAACATACCAGGCCCCATACCAGGGCGCACCGGGATGATCCGAAAAATTTTCAGGAGCTACCAGCCAGGAGACGGTCGGTAATTTACCGTCTTTTACATCTTCCCGAAATTGATGCAGGACATCCCCTTTCGGTACCTGCACCTCGCGGGCCGTAGTGCCATCCTGGTATTTCAGCGTGGTCAGTTTACGGTAATCCGGATCGTTCCGGTTCGTCGTAAAGGCCTTCGTATAAAGATTCTTTTCCCGCTGGGAAAGTTTGGCATATGCTTCCGGGGTAAATTTTATCCGGGCCTCTTCCAGCAGTTTCAGCTCGGCCTCATTTTCGGCCAATTGACTTTTTTGTTTTTGGATATCCGGGCCGCCGGATGGCAGTGCAGCGATCTTTTTTTGCAAACCGGCAATCTCCGCTTTCAAGGCTTCTATCTTTACCGGCATATATTTCATGAACTCCGGCGAGAACTCCACTCTATGCTGGGCGAACCATTCGATCGGGTTATCGGTAAAATTAGCCAGCCAGGGATCCTCCTCTCCCTGGAACCCTGTATCCAGACTGATCTCATTCTGATAGATCCTCCAATCCACACCATGATCTTCCAGCCTTTCCGGAAACGTTGTCCAGGAGGCCGGAACCCCGTAATCAGTATCACCATTGCGTACACGTGCTTTTACATTCGGATGCAGCTCTTCCCGGACAGTACCGGTCCACAAATAGAGCCGGTTAGGGGTGGTACCGGTCAGGGAAGAACAAAAATTCTGATCGCATACCGTAAAGGCATCTGCTAAAGCATAATAAAAGGGAATATCCCGGCGGTCATAATGACCCAGGGTTAGGGGCATATGGGCGTATTCCTTTTGACCGGAATGTTTTGCCTGTAACCACTGATCGCATTTTCCCTCATGGCGTGCGTCTTGCTGGTTACTCCAGGAATGAGGGAGCGAGCCCATCCAGGTGGCATTAGTACCCTTGATATCGAGACGGAACGGGCTAAAGGTTTCTCCTGCGGCATTGGTTTGCAGCCAAACCGGGTTTTTATCCGCGAGGGTAATTGCCCTTGGGTCCTGAAAACCCCGGACTCCTTTCAGCGCTCCGAAACAATGATCAAAGGAACGGTTCTCCTGCATCAGGATCACCACATGTTCTGCATCCAGCCAGGTAGTGCCCGGCAGGGGATCGATGGCTAATGCTCTTTGGATGGATGGGGGAAGAACGCTGGTGAATCCGGTTGCCCCTGCTAACAAGGCTGCTTTTTTGAGAAAATCCCGACGTGTGTCCATACGGTATACAGAATTAATTTTTAGGTGGTTAAGGGACTGTAATATTAAGGATTTCAGCAAACCGGGGAACAGACCGGACGGAAAAAACAGGAAAATAATCAGAAATTAATGTTCACTCCTTACCTTCCATTACTCCACCCCGTTTACCCGCATGGGCAATATATAGATCGTTTCGGAGGCGGTTATGAACAATGTCTTTTTATCCTTACCCCCAAAACAAAGATTGGCTGTCCATTTTTCAGGAATGGGGATATGGGCGATCTTTTTGCCGGAAGGGTCATACACCCAGACTCCGTCACCGGTCAGGTAAAGATTGCCCCTGTTATCGAGCGTGATCCCATCGGCACCCTGAGCGACAAAAACTTTCCCGTTCGTAAGAGTGCCATCCGCGGCGATACTGAATTTATAGGTCTTATTGTCCCCGATATCGGCCACATACAGATAGTTGCCATCCGGGCTGCCGACGATCCCATTGGGTTGGACCAGGGCATCGCTTACCATGATCGCCTCTTTTTTACCATTGGGCAGGTAATACACTTTCTGGCCATCGATATCGGGTTGGGAACGGTCCCAATAAGGGCGCTGATAATAAGGATCTGTAAAATAGATTCCCCCTTTGGGGTCTATCCAGCAATCATTCGGACCATTCAGCCGGTGACCCTTGAATCCTTTCAGCAATACCGTGATCTTTTTTTCCGGGCTGATCGACCAAAGCTCATCCTTTTCATCGGCGCAGGTAACCAGGTTTCCTTTACGGTCAAAATACATTCCATTGGACCGGCCGGCACTATCCAGGAACACGGTCAGTTGCCCTTTCGTATTGTATTCCCATATTTTGTTATTGGGCTGGTCCGTGAAAAATATATTTCCCTTCCTGTCCACGGCCGGGCCTTCCGTAAAACTGAATTGCTGCGAGATCAATTTTGGTATGGCCTGTGGTGCAACGATCGAATCGAGATCGAAGGCAGGAGCGCTGGACGGTTTATGACTCTGGCCGGAAGCCGGACGCGGGGGTAAGGAATATTCTTCCTGCATTTTCCGGTATTGCCGGACATATTTATGGCTGCTTTTTAGCCCGACACTGGAGAACAAGCCACGCAGAGCGGATTTCACCCAATAATTAAAAATGAACTTTTCGCGGTCACGTTCAAAAAAAACGATGGATTCCCGGTCATTACTTTTCCGGATAATGACGGTATTAGCCACCCAGTTGGCCAGTGAAAGCCGGAATGTTTTTTTGTCGGGATCTTTTTTGTCCAGCAGGCTGACCTTAAGATCCTTGTAATGAAAATTCATTACACCGATCGTTGCATATTTATTCCCGGCCCATTTTGCAAATAAAGTATCCGACTGCCCCCGGTCCACCCGCAAAGAAGCCAGAGGCGCCGTAGCCTTACTGAATTCGGTCAGGAGCATCGGGGAAGTGTTGAACCGTAGTGAATAAAAGGAAAGGGAATCTCCATAGGATTCCTTATAGTGGAAGTCCCTGATATCACTGTTGAAGATAGATGCCCGCGCCGTGATATTCAGGCTGTCGCCGCGATTGTCCCGGCTACGGATATGCGTAATACAGGCATCGATCCCTTCGACAGGGATCGACCCTTCCCTGCCCGTAACCAGGGACAACTCATTCACGGTCACCTTGCTGTTGAGCACTCGTATGGTATCGATCTTTACCGGAAAGGGAATCCTGCCAATAAGTTTGGCCGGCATCAATTTTTCGATCCCATGTTCGAAAGGCATCCGTTTGTCCCTCGATGCAGACAGGGAAACATTATCCAGCAAAACCCGGTCAACATGCAGGGAGGAGTCATCCGGATGGGTGGACAGATTCAATCCGGTCAGTTTTAGCGCCTCTCCTTTTACGGTGATATAATCCGATTGCCAGGCGCCGGGCATACTAAAGGTTTCCTCTTTGCTGAGATTGGGCAGCAGACTGAAAGAGCGGACGGCCAATTCCTTCCGGCGGGGATCCCAGGTAACCGCATCGGCCCTGGCGTTCTGTGTCCTGCCTTTATAAACAACCTTCCCCTGGCTGATGGCCGTACGATCCAGGAGGAATGGCCAGGCAAACTTTTTTCCGCGATAAAGAGAAAATGCAGAATCGACAAAACTTCCGGACAGATTTTCCAGGGCCAGGTCCATCTTTCCTGTTTTTTTGGTGTGCAGGCTTCCGTCGAACCATTGGAAGACCAATGCCCCTTCAAAAAATGGGAACGATCCTTCAGAAGCTGTTATTCTTTCAGAAGAAGTTGCTCCCCCGGAAAAAGTCCCCCTCCCTTTATCGATGATCATAACGGACCGGGGTAATTGCAGATCCAGGCTTCCCTTTGTAAAATGTACGGCAGTCAGTCCAACCGTTGCATTTTCCCAAAGGATCAATGTTTGTCGCTTTGGTTCGGTATTGTTGGTTTGTTTGTTCAGATAGCTTGCCTGCAGGGAAAGTTGGCCGGCGACTTGTACGGTATCTTTTCCCTTTTCTGACCGGTACCGGAAATCGGCTTCGGGAATGTTCAGTTTTTTCAGAGAAAATTGGGAAAAGTCGGTCGAACGAATCCCCGTATTCAACTTTAGCAGGGGCATTTGTACGGTGACCCTTGTCGATCCCTCCTTCCGGATACTCAGCGACGCGCCTTTTGCCAATGTCTCATATTCATTCGAAAACTGAAGAGTATCAATGGATGCATTCAGATTTTTGCCATCGCTAAACACGATATGGCTTAAAAGTCCTTCTGCATTTTTCCAGGTCAGGGCGCGCCCGACTGAATTGACATTATCAACGCAAAGATCCTGTCCTTCCAGGCTAAAGTTACCCTTAGGTTTGATCTGATCTACTTTCAACCGATCGATATCCATCCTTCCGATATGAATGACCGGAAGGTTTTTTCGCTGCATCTCTTTATTTACCGTTTCACCAGTTTCGGAATGCACCGTTAAGGAGTGTATTTTTATATTCTCCACCTGGATATACTGATATTTTTCGAACAGGTCCCAATCCAGTATTTCCCAATACAATTTTTTCCCTTCCAGGAAAAGAGTGGTCGGTGCAGTACCACCGGCGATAAACAACCGGAACCCGTCTGCCCGGTTATGCCGGCTTAAGCCGCGGAAGGTATACTGATCGATTTCCAGTTTGAGTTTGGGTGATACGACATCTATTGCGCCAATGGAAAATTCCGGCAGGGATCTTTTGATATCGATCAGGCTGTCACTGGTCAAAAAATGGTCCAGCAATATTTTTGCATCCAGGTTCTTCATATCCATACGCAAGGGGGATCTTCCGGAAGAATTATACCGCACATTACCGTGAACGATATGAAAATCGCGTACATCGATCAGTTCCCGCAGTCCATGTAAGGTCTTGTAAAAACGACCGAGGGTGGAATCCGCGATGGAGCTTCTGTTCTTTTTCGGGTTTCCATTATCCGATAATACGATAAGGGGATTATCCAGCTCGGCCTGATCGGCCTTTAGCTTTCTTTTCAGCAGGTCCTGCAGGCTGATGTTCTGCAAACGTAAAGAGGGAGCGGTAAAGGTCATTATTTTGTCCGACCGGTTGCGCGGCGTAGGACCAAATACCGCGTTCTTAAAAACAAGATCCTGGTTGTTCAGGGCAAATTCATCGATGCTCAGCTGGAACAAACTATCCTGCGTAATAAACCGGATATTGCGCAGGCTCAGTAGAATACTGTCTGCCTGAATATGCTGCTGGCTGTCGGGTTCGATCCGGAGATTAAATAATTTCAGGTTTGTTTTTTGGGTATAGGTGGCCTGGTATTTACTGGCATGACCAAGCGAAAGTCCGCCGTCCCGGATATCGATGTACTTAAAATGGATATGTTTGAAGATATGTCGGATGGATTGATTGAGGACCAAGGCGGTGTCTCCCTGCTTTTTTTTGTCCAGGAGCTGAATCGTCAATACAGGCCGGACACAGATCAGGGTATCGATCGACAATTCTCCTTTTTCGTAAATGGCCGATAACCGCCTGGAATTAAAAAAGAATTTATCCGCATGCAGGGTCACCTCTCCTTTTTCCGCGGTAGCTGCCGAATGAAAAGTACAGGAGTCCAGTTCGAAGAATTGATTTTTCCCGGAAAAATGAAGCCGGCTGAAACTGATATCATGAACCCCATCGGGAAATTGCCAGCTTTGTCTTCCCAGGGAAAGATCTACGTCATCGGAGGAAAATAAATGATCCGATTGTTTTTCCCTGGCATAAAAATTCCGTATGGACAAATTGATCCGGTCGCTTAAAAATGGAGTCTTATTTTTTGTGGTGCTATAGGCAAAGGAGCCATTTTCCATGGTGAAAGACCTTACCTTCAGATGGACTACCATATATTGAAGCAGGTCCATGATCCGGGAGGTATGAAAGACAACAGGGGCGCTATCCGGCCCTGTTTGACCATGTGTATGTGTTTGAAGACCGGGCAGGGATATGTTCAGACTATCAACCAGCATTTTCCGGTGAAAAAGGAGGGCCGTCCAGGAATCGATGGCCAGATAGACCCGGGGTATTTCCAGGTTATAATAGGTCGGAGCCCGCAACGTATCTGTACAACGCAGGGCCGCATTTTCCACCACGATATTTTTATTCCATATGGAGAATTTGACATCGGAGGCATCGAAAGCATAAAGACCCTTGGATTGCCTTTTTACCATGATCTGGACGATATCCTTGAACCGGTAAAAAACGATATAATAGAGGATCGCGCCCAATACCAGCCGAATCACGAAAAGGATCAACAGCCTTCTGATCCATTTTCGTTGTTTGGGTGTAAATCTCATCTTCATAACCGGCTGTTGCTAAATAGGTTGTTGCTATATCTTCTAAAGTTAATGATATTTCGGATAGGTACCGCAACCGGGCCTTTTTCCCATTGCCTGTTATTTTTATTTTATCAATTATCATTATGGTCCTGTATAAACCGGTTGCCCTTATATTTACGTACAAACGCCCGTAATATGCATTGGTACGAAAATGAAGTCCGGAGACTGGAAGAGGAAAAAAACAATCCTGGGTATGATCCCCAAACCATCTTTTATGGAAGTTCGTCTATCCGGTTATGGGACAGCCTGCAAACTGACTTTTCCGGTTTCAGTCCCGTCAACCTGGGATTCGGAGGTTCGACACTGGCCGCCTGCGTATGGTTCTTCGAACGTTTGTTAACCGGCTATCATCCGCTGTCCATTATCGTTTATGCGGGTGATAATGATCTGGGAGATGGGAGACACCCGGAGGAAGTATTTCTTTTTTTTAAACAACTGGTCGCCAGTACCCGCTCTTTATTCGGGGACATCCCGCTGGTCTTTATTTCCATAAAACCAAGCATCACCCGGTGGAACATCCTGGATAGTATCCGTTATACAAATACGCTTATCGAGGCGGAAATCAAAAGAGCCGGCGGAAATCTGCATTTTGTCAATGTATACCCCAGGATGACGGATAATTCCGGTTATCCCAAAAGGGAATTCCTGGACCCTGACGGTCTCCATATGAGCGAAAAAGGGTATGCCTTGTGGAAAGAGATCCTTATGCCTTATTTATCCGCATCGTTCAAATGAATCGTCCCGGCCAAATGACCAGAGAATATCATAAATGGTTTAGCCCTATCCTGCAACGGGAAATGGAAATGCTCATCTTTGGTCACGCAGGAGAACCGGTCCTGTTCTTTCCAACCCGGACTGCCCACTTTTATGATTATGAAGACTGGCAGGTGATCGAAGCGCTCCGGCCTAAGATCGAAGCCGGCATGATCCAGGTCTATTGCCTGGACAGTATCGATAAGGAAAGTTTTTACAGCAAAACGCTCCATCCTTCAGAGCGGATCTCCCGTCATTTACAATATGAACAATATATCCTGCACGAAGTGATGGACTTTGTAAAGAGCAGGAATCCCTATCCTACCTTCGTTGCGGCCGGCTGTAGTCTTGGCGCCTTTCATGCGGCCAATCTCGCCTTCAAGTATCCCGGCCTTTTTCATAAGATGGTAGGACTGAGCGGCCGTTATGACCTGACTACCTCCTTCGATCATTTCGAAGATCTTTTTGAAGGATTTCGGAATGACGACATCTATTATAATACCCCCGGGCAATTCGTTCCGAACCTGCAGGATGATACACTGATCCAGCGGTTAAAGGCCATGGAGATCATTCTGGTCGTTGGCGAGCATGATGTTTTCCTGGAGAATAACCGGTTCCTGAGCAATTCCCTCTGGAGCAAGGGCATCTGGAATGCCTTCCATGTCTGGGACGGCGAATCTCATAAAGCGAGGTATTGGAAATATATGGTCCAGCTTTACCTGTAGGTGATTCTACACGACGGCTCCTGCCCTGACCAGGAAATGTCCTTTGCGCAACTCCCATTTTTGTAATAGGCCGGCCAGTGCCTCCCGGCTTTCAGCCGATAACACAGTGAATTGACCGATAAACACGAAGATATTATCCCTTTTACGAATTTACCCTATCTTGAATTTCCTGTGCTTTTTTTAACCAGGATTCATCAGAAATTTATGAGTATACACAAAATTTTTTTAATGCTTTTGGCACCTGTAGCCGCCACTTCTGTTTCCGTGGCGCAGATCAATGCCGCCTTGTTCCGGTACCCGGATGTCTCTCAGACACAGATCGTTTTTACCTACGCTAATGATCTGTGGATCGTTCCGAAGGAAGGCGGAAAAGCCATTCATCTCAGCTCACCTGCGGGAGTGGAAGTATTTCCCAAGTTCTCTCCTGATGGAAAGACAATTGCTTTTACGGCCGATTACGATGGGAATAATTCCATCTATACCCTTCCCTCCGGCGGAGGAATCCCTTCCCGGCTGACCTGGCACGGTTCAACCGAAAGAGTGGTGGATTGGTACCCGGATGGTAAAAATATTCTTTTTGCATCCGGAAGACAAAGCGGACGCGAACGTTTCGATCAATTTTATAAAGTCGCCGCTACCGGCGGAGTACCGGCCAAACTCCCCCTTCCCTACGCAGAGTTCGGAACGCTTTCACCGGATGGCAGCCAGGTGGCCTTCACCTTCAAATCTCAGGTTGGCCGCAACTGGAAACGATACAGGGGTGGATGGAACGCCCAGATCCATCTGTTCAATCTGACCAGTTTTGCCGCCGAAAATATTTCGACGGGTACCGATGCGGATGACGAACTCCCTATGTGGCATGGCACCAGTATTTATTTTTTATCGGACAGAGGACCTGAAAAGAGGATGAATCTCTGGCAGTATGATATCTCTACGAAAAAATTCTCCCAGCTTACCCGGTTTACCGATTATGACGCCCACTACCCCTCTCTGGGACCGGAAGACATCGTTTTTGAGAATGCCGGCAAACTTTTTCTTTTTAATCTGGCTTCCGCGAATTATAAAGAAGTTCATATAGAAATCGTGAGCGATCTTAACGCCTTGCGTCCGACCCTGGAACCTGCCGAAAAGTTTATCGCCAGTGCCACCGTTTCACCGGATGGGAAACGGGCCCTGATAGAAGCCCGTGGAGAACTCTTTTCCTTACCCGCAGAAAATGGAGTGGTAAAAGATCTTTCCCAATCAACGGATGTGGCGGAAAGATTTCCCTCCTGGTCACCCGATGGCAGGTATATAGCGTATTGGAGCGACCGGTCCGGGGAGTATGAACTGACCCTGCGCGAAACCGGTTCGGATAATACGGAGAAAAAACTGACGGCTTACGGCCCGGGTTTCCGTTATAACCTGTACTGGTCACCCGATGGTAAGAAACTGGCCTTTATCGACAAGGCCATGAAGATCCACATCTATGACCGGATCACCGGTCTTACTTCGGATGTAGATAAAGGACTGCGTATGCTCGATGGACAGCTGCAGGCTTTTACGGTCAGCTGGTCTCCGGACAGCCGCTGGCTGGCCTATGACAGGGACCTGGACAATGGCCACAGGGCGGTATACCTTTATGATTATACGAACAAACAGGCCCATGCCGTAACGGGCGGATATTATACCTGTGCCAATCCGGTATTCGACCCGGGAGGAAAATATCTCTATATTACCACCAACCAGCATTTTAATCCGCTCTACAGCGATCTGGATAATACGTTTATTTATCCGAACTCGACGAAACTGGCAGCCATTGTCTTAAAAAAAACAACCCCTTCTCCCCTGGCTCCGCAAAATGATACCGTTGCGCTGAAACAGGAGGACAAACCTTCGGATAAAGAAAAAACAGCTTCCGGCAAAAAAGCCAAACCTCCCGTAGTTAAAAAAGAGGATGCTGAAAAGGAAACGAAAGTTACCCCGACAGAGATCGATCTGGACGGATTGGAAACCCGCCTTATCCTGCTGCCCGTAGAAGCGGGCAATTTCGGGAGCCTGCAGGCGGCCGAAGGTAAACTGCTTTATCAGCAGCAACCTAATACGGGGTCTGACTCCAAGGCACAACCGGTCTTTTTTTATGACCTGGAAAAACGTAAGACAAAAACAATCCTGGATGATGCTGGTGGATACACCCTTGCGGCAGATGGCAAACATCTGCTGGTCAATAAAGACGGCAGCTTTTTTATTGTTGCTGCAGACGAAGGGCAGAAACTGGAGAAAAAACTACGCACCAATGAAATGCAAATGTGGGTGGATCCCCGCAAGGAATGGAAACAGATCGTAGTGGATGCCTGGCGGCTGGAACGTGATTATTTTTATGACCCGAATATGCATGGGGTCGATTGGCCCCTGGTAAAGGAAAGATACCTGAAGATGCTGGAAGGAGCCGTTACCCGGGAAGAAGTCAATTTTATCCTGGGTGAAATGATCGGGGAATTGAACGCATCGCATACTTATCACGGTGGTGGTGTGGAAGAAGAAACCAAACAAACCCCTGTCGGCTACCTGGGTGTTGACTGGGCCGCAGACGGGGACCGTTACAAAATAAAAAAAATCATTCATCCCGCTCCCTGGGATGCCGAAGTACGTTCTCCGCTTGATCAGCCGGGTGTATCCGTCAAAGAAGGAGATTATATACTGGCCGTGAACGGGATCGAACTGACCACCAGGACCGAGCCTTATGCCTTATTTCGAAATCTGAGCGGTAAATCCGTTGAACTGACCTACAATAGAACTCCCACGCTGACAGGAGCAAAGACAGTCCTGGTTCAAACCCTTCCCGGGGAGGCGAGACTGCGCCATCTGGCCTGGATCGAAGAGAACAGACGCCGGGTGGAAGAAGCCACCGGCGGGAATGCCGGTTATATCTATGTACGCAGCACCGGGGTTGACGGTCAGAATGAACTGATCCGCCAATTTACCGCCCAGCTGGATAAAAAAGCATTGGTGATCGACGAACGATTCAATAATGGAGGACAGATACCCGACCGTTTTATCGAAATGCTCAACCGTCCGCCTCTGGCCTTTTGGGCCACCCGCGATGGCGTAGCCTGGCAATGGCCCCCGGCTGGAAACTTTGGGCCGAAGGTCATGCTGATCAATGGATGGAGCGGATCGGGCGGTGACGCCTTTCCCGATTATTTCCGCAAAGCCGGTCTGGGACCCCTTATCGGTACCAGGACCTGGGGCGGGCTCATTGGTATCAGCGGAGCTCCCGGGCTGATCGATGGAGGCAATATCACGGTGCCCACTTTCCGGATGTTTAATGCGGATGGAACCTGGTTTAAAGAAGGCCATGGCGTCGACCCGGATATCTCCGTCCCTGAAGACATTACGCAGGGCGCACAGGGTAAAGACAATCAACTCGAACGTGCCATCACCGAGATCAATGAACAGTTGAAGAAAAAGGGATTCACCGCACCGGCAAGACCGGCTCCGGAGGTGCGGTAAACAATCCTGCAACGAAAGATCCCCGCCTCAGCGGGGATCTTTCGTTGTATCTCATCTTTCGTTTATCTCATCTTCGGAGAAACCTGATCTTTTCGGAGAAATGAAATCCACTACTACGAAAAAACAGTACTCTGCCCCTTCCTTTTCCACACAAAACAATCAATATCAACAAAATACAATTCTGGTCCCTGCTTTGATCTATATAGGCACTAATTAATCTAACAACTAAATAAATCTATATGAAGCAGGTAAACAGGAAGAACAAGCTCCTTGTTAATTCATTCGCCATTTATCTTTTTATCCTGGGCGTCGTCATCCTGACCAGTGTATCTGTAAAAGCACAGACAGGAAAAAACGGAGAACTCAGAATGACGCCGTCAGAGATCGCTGCTGCCAAACCGGGTGCATCCAATGTACCGGGTTCTTCCAATTACAGCGCCGTTCAGGAAATCGTTATCCATGGCGATCCTTCCAGGGCAGGTCTGTATACGATCATTTTAAAGATAGCCGGCAACACCAGGATTGCTGCGCATCTTCACCCGGATTCCCGGATGGCAACCGTAATTTCCGGAACCTGGTATTTCGGGTACGGTGATAAATTCGATGAAACGAAGTTAAAACAACTACCTGTTGGAAGCGTGTATGCAGAAGTGGGAGGACAAAATCATTTTGCCATGACCAAAGGACCGGTTATGGTAGAAATCACTGGTTACGGGCCATCGGGAGTGACCTATGTCAACCCGGCCGATGATCCCAAACATAAGAAATAATAAAAGGGCGGTAAGATGCAAAAGCATGTTACCGCCCTCTCTGGTTTTCAAGGAAATACTATTTTTATCCTATCCTACAGTACGACCAACTTAATATTTTTAAAGAGCTCCTTTCCGGTTACGGTCAGGATGTATTGGCCTTTCGCTGGTTTTCTGCCGGGATGAAGCTGATATCGCTGATGTCCATTTCCTGTCGTCAGGATAATTTCACGATGTAAAAGCCTGCCGCCAATATCCGTCAACCGGGCTTCCACCTGACTACCCTTGTAATTGATTATATCCAGGTAGATTCCGCTCTCTACAGGATTGGGAAAGGCATTCACAGAAACTTCTCCCTCTGCCGGCATGGCCGGAATACTGTTGCCGGACATCTTTGCCATCGCCGAGGATCCTCCCGCAGCTGTCGATGTCAGACAAAAATCATCCAGGTACAAGGCACCCACCGTACCGGATTTAAACGCCCAAATATTGATATGTGCCGTTCCGGCAGGTATGGTTATACTCGAATCATACAGGGTATAGGAAGTGGCCGTCACCGTGAACTGCAGGGTAGCCAGCTTGGTTCCGGAGGCATCCTGGAAGTCCGCGCTGAGCCCTGCCCAGACAGGACCGCCGCTGACCTTAGCCCATACTTTGAACTCCGCCGTATTGCCTGCGGTGACAGGTATCGAACCAACATAACTTATTCCGCCCTGAGCCGTGGTAACTACCGCTTTAAGACCGTTATGGACATCTGCAGAGTTAGTGGTGATGGCTGATGCGCCATTAGTATTAGCCCAGTTCACCAGGCTGCTTTCGAATCCGTTATTAACCAACGATCCGCAACTTCCTTCCGGCACTACCGTGATAAAACCCGTAGCTGTCTTACCGCCGCTGGTGGTAGTAGCGGTGATCGTGGCGGTTCCAACGGCGATGGCCGAAACCACGCCGGAGCTGTTCACAGTTGCTACTGCGGTATTGGAACTGACCCAGGTGACTGTAGTAACGGAAGCCGTCGACGGGGTGATCACCGGGGTTAAGGTAAACTTATCCGCTACGCCGATCGAAACGCTGTCAGGGTTCAGGGTCAGACCGGTTACCGCAACAAAATTAGTAACGTTCACTACGCTGACAGCAACAAAACTTCCATCCGTAGTGGTGGCCGTGATGGTATCCGTTCCCAGGGCCACGCCGGTTACTACGCCCGTTGCGTTCACGGTAGCGATAAGTGGATTCGAAGAAGTCCAGGTCACACTTTTGGTGCTGGCGTTGGAAGGCGTTACTGTGGCCGTCAGCGTCCTTGTATAACCGATAGCTACCGTAGACGGATTCGGCGTAACCGTGACACCCGTAACATGTACCACATTGGTGGCGGTGGCGCAGAAATCATCTAAATAAAGGCGACCTGTATTTCCCGATTTATAGGTCCAGATGCTCATCCTGGCTGTATTGGCAGGCGTTACCCTTGAAACGGAATATTGCGTATAGGAAGTTCCGCTCACCGTGAGCACATCCTGCGTGATCTGTTGACCCGCCGAGTCGACATAGTCGATCCCAAAACCTGCCCATTGCGGTCCGTCCTCGATCTTGCCCCATCCGGAGAAATTCACCTGCTGCGCCCCGTTCACCGGCATCGAACCTACAGAGCTTACACCGCCTTCCCCGGATACCATTACCGCCCTCGATCCGCTATGTACATTGGCGGCTACTGTGGTGATGGCGGAAGACGGACCATTGTCCAACGAAGAGTTGACTACCGTCCAATTATGCAGACCACTCTCGAAGCCACTGTTCAGCAGCGAACCGCAAAGCGATTCTGCCGCAACCGTCAGCGATTTCGTGGCAGTCAGACCGCCGCTCACCGACGTAGCGGTTATTGTCACCGTACCTGCAGCAACCCCTTTCACCAGTCCTGTAGAATCGACGGTCGCGATGGATGCATTAGAGGAAATCCAGGTAACTTTTTTATTGCTCGTATTCGATGGTATCAAGTTTGCCTTCAGACGCAGCGTATCCGGAACACTCACCGTCGCAGCCCCGGAATCTATGCTGACAGCTATAGGAATAACAACGCTCACCGTGACCGTATCCTGCGCCGCCACTCTTGCTCCTGTCGGCTGCCCTCCCAGGGCAGTCGCCTTGATAAGGACCGTCCCTGCACCGGTGCCTGTCGCCACCCCTCCATTACTTACCGTTGCCTTCGTGGTATCCGAAGAAACCCAGGCTACTGTCTTATTCGAGGCATTGGAAGGAGTCACCGTCGCCGTCAGCGTAAGAGAACTTCCTGCTGCCACGGCAGCGGGGCTTGGGCTGAGGGTCACACCTGTAGCATATACAGGTGTGGTAACGACCACCGTATCCCTGGCCGTCTTACTTCCATCCTGCGTAGTCACCGTGATAATGGCCGTGCCAACACCCGTGCCCAGGATCACCCCATTCGTATCCACTTTTGCCTTTGTCGTATCGGAAGAGCTCCAGGCTACCACTTTATTTGCCGCCCAGGCCGGAATAACATACGCTTTCAACGTATCCCGGTTACCTACCGCCACGGTATCCCTCGCCTTCGACAAGAGGACACCCGTCACCGCCGCCGGGGCAGCCTCGCCATAAAAAATACCGCTGCCCGCCGTACCAAGAATCACTCTCCCATATACGCGCTTATCTGCGGCCAGCATTAACAACTGCTGCACGGGAGGATTGGCAACCGTCGTCCAGCTGGCTCCGTTATCGTCACTCCGCGATACAATATTGGCCACACTGTTGACTGTACCGAATACATAAACGGTCGGGTTCGTAGTCGCCGCCTTGCCTACCGCCATCAGCTTCGCAGATTGCACATTACTGATTTTGGTAAAGTTTGCCCCTGAATTGGTGGAATGATATAACCCGTTCCCTTCCACAGATACCCAGATATCTCCTTCCTTTCCGGGTGTCGTCTCTACATTGATATATGCGATATTGCCCACACCAGGGTTGGTAATGCTGGGCAGGCCGCTATAGCCCGCCGTAAAAGTAGCACCGCCATCGGTGCTCACGTACATGACTCCGCTCAGGTAGATATAGAATTTGTTTCCGTTGACCTTGTCGGCAGCCAGCGGATTCATCGCAGCGGGTATGCTGAAGATGTCGCCTGTCCCATTGTAATATCCCAGGGCGGCCAACCCGATGCTGGTGATCTTCGTCCAGGTCGTACCCCTGTCTGCCGATCGGTAGGTATAGCCGTTTTGCGTGGTCCAGACCATCGTCTCGCTTGTGGCCGAAACGGCAATTCGCCCACCCGCCATACCTGCCGGGCAGACCCAGGCATTGTAGTGCACACCCCCATCGGTGGAATAGCCTCCAAGACCCGTTCCTCCCCAACCTCTCCGGCCCACCCGGACCAAATAATTGGGATTGGCTTCCTCATATGCGGCGCCCGTCGTTTCCACTCCGGAAGAATTCGCATATTGAAAAGGTGCGATCAGTGACCGGGCCGGTGGGTTTACCAGGGAGGTATGATCGAAACCTGCGACATCCGCCGTCGGCGTTAACAGAAGATTGATACCCGAGGCCGGACATACCAGCGGCCCGTCGACAACCACTTCCTCATGCCCCACCGCCCGCACTTTCCAGTTGGAGGAAGGCGTAGCCCAGACATTCGTCGTCTGGTAAACATTCAGCAGGTCGGAGAACCAAACCTCACCGGCATTAAACGGGTCCCAGGCAAAATCCGATATTGTATTGCCCGCATTGCCGCCGCTCGGCGCCCAGGGGATCTCACTGAAATCCCGTGTCGTGGTCAGCTTCGTCCAGTTGCCCCCGGCATCTCCGGTGATATACATCGTACCTGTAAACGCGCCGGTACTGATGATCACCTGTCTGCTGTTATTGGGGTTTACCTCTACACCAAAATAATTGCCCGTTCCCCCGGATGGCGTTATATTCGACCAGGCCGTATCGTTCCATTTGTAAATGCCGGTGGAGCTCGCTGCATAGAGCAGCCTGCCCCCGCGGAGCACCCCTCTTTTCAGGTTCAGCGGACTGCCTGTCATCAAGGTAAAGCTGGTGCCGCCGTTGGTGCTGCGGTACACTCCTGCAGGAGCACCTACATAGACATTTTTTGTCCTGCCCGACGATAGTCCCGCAGCCGTATCGAAAACGATGAACGAACCATAGATGGTGTCCAGCTTCGTCCAGGCCCCGCCGTAATTAACGCTTCTGTAAAGACCCGTCGTCGTCTCCGACGCATTCTTCGGACGACGCGTAGTGACATAGACCAGGCTGTCATTCAGCGGGTCCACCACCAGCCGCTCACCATTGGATTTTTCAGCCTCGTTCGGTGACACCCAGACAGGCATATTCAGATCCGTCCAGGTAGTCCCGCGGTCAGCGGACCGCACGATCGTTCCCGCACCGGAACCCGCCGTCGCACCTTTCCCCATCGTAGCATACAGGATATTTCCGGTTACATCCTGCGGGTCGAATGTAAGGTTGCTGCAGGTTGAAGGCCAGTAGACGGCAGGAAAATTATTCATCAGACCCTCCCAGGCCTGCGTACTGTTATTCCAGCGGTAGGGATTGCCTACATCGGTGGTAATAAAACGGAGATTTGGCACTTTCGGATGTGCATTGATACTGGTAACGAATCCCCCTCCTCCTATCCGGACTGTACTCCAGGTATAGGTTTGTGCCTTTGAGGGCAGGTGAAGGGCAGCGAGGAACAGCCCTGTTAAAAAAACAGTGTGGAGCTTCTTCATGATAATAGGTTTGAATGGTTAAAGAAATTAGCCTCATTCGGGTATCGGTTAGTAAATCAGGACATACCGGTTACCGGCCGTCAGACCTTTCCAGTTATCGGTCCGGAAAGGCGAGGCTGGCAATCCTTCCTTGTTGAACAGGTCCGCTTCCCCCGCATCGTCCGTCCAACCGTACCGGACGGCAACAGGCTCCGCCACTTCATCGTTGTATACGACAATCCTGTTACCGGAGAGATAAGCTTTTCCCCATTTAAAAAGATGGTCTTTTCCAGCAATCTGAAAACCGCGGATATACCCATATTTGTCTTTTATCATCCATCCTGAACTTAGGTCTGAAAAAGTAAGAAAGGCCTCCTTACCCTTAAATTCCACGGATGTATAAATGGGACCATCGGGTGTTACAGGTAATCCATATGTTTTATGCAGCGCATTCAGGGCAAGTCTCAACCCGACATCCTGTTTGTTAACGGGATGAATATTTTTAGGATCCCCGATATCGATGGTGACAGCCATTCCTGTATTGGGCAGGGAAAGCGTTTTGCGTTGCGCATCTCTCAACTCCGCCCATTGGCTTCCTGTCAGACCGTTCTGGCCACTGGCATTGTAAGAAGAAAGCTGCACGAAATAAAAGGGAAAATCGCCTTCCTTCCATCTGTTGCGCCAATCGCGGATCATCAGGGGAAAAGTACGCTCGTACTGATGCCCCCTGTCTCCATTGGCTTCGCCCTGGTACCAGATAGCCCCCCGGATACCATAAGGGATCAGCGGAGAGAGCATGGCATTGAATAACAAAGAAGGATAAGCATTGGGGCCCTCGGTTCCTTTGAAAAGAATATTAGCGGTATCTACTTTTACCCGCCATTCACCGGCCAGCGATAAGGGAAATTGTCCGTCAACGGTCAGCTGCAACGTAGCGGCATCACCATGTATACCTCCGCCGGCAGCCGTATCGGTTACCCTTATGGCAATGACATTTTTGCCTTCCTTCAACACGCCGGGTGGTACCCGGTATTTTCGTAAAGCGAGATAATTGCTGGTACTGCCGACCCTGACTCCGTTCACATAAGTTTCATCGGCATCATCGATCATGGCCAGTTCGAGCAGGGCGCCCTGTTTAGCCTGCTCCGCCGTCAGCACGATCTCTTTCCTGTACCAGACGACCCCATCGAGATCAGGCAACCCCTGCGGTTCCCAGAAACCAGGCGCAGAAAGATGCGGCCAGTTGCTGTCATCATAGTCCTGGTCTTTCCAATGCACAGTATCCCCGGCGGCAATATCCCCATGCTGAAATTTTGTAATCGTTTCCAGCGTGTTCAGGATCTTTGACCGCCTGATCCCGGCAAAACTTTCAGGACCGTTTCCGGTCAGCCTGGTGAAGTCGCTGTCGGTCCGTAAAGCTTCCCTGCTGGTCCAGGTCTCCACATTAGTTCCGCCCCAACTGGTATGGATAAGGCCTATCGGCACATTTAGGGTCTCCCATAATTTCCTGGCGAAAAAATAACCGACGGCGGTAAAGTTGCCTGCGGTCTCCGGTGCGCAGACCTGCCAGGAGCTAGCCTGAATATCCTTAAGCGGTCTGAAACTGGTATTCTTTGCCACCCTGAGTTCCCGTATCATCGGGCAGGCGGCAGTCCTGATCTCTTCGGCCGCGTTCATGACCCCTTTCAGCGAAAATTCCATATTGGACTGGCCGGAACAGATCCAAACCTCACCGATCAAAATATCTTTTAATACAACTGAATGTATACCGGAATTTTTGCCGGAACCATTGCTGGTAACAGTCATTTCATAAGGGCCCCCGGCCTCCTCCGGTTTCAGTGTTATCAGCCAGTTTCCGGCTTTATCTGCCTTGACGGACCCCGACTGTTCATGCAAATGGATGGCCACCCTTTCACCCGCTTCGGCCCATCCCCAAATGATGATAGGGATATTCCGCTGCAGCACCATATGATCGGAAAATACATGAGGAAGCGTCACCACTGCCCATAGCACCGGCCGCATCGTAATAAAGATTACGAAAAGAACTAATTTTTTCATATCAAGCCATTCGTTTTTTTAAACGTACCGACATCTATCCGCAGGCAATCCCTGTTTCAGGACTAAACTTTCCCGCAGACGATCCTATCCTTAATTCCACCCGTCTTTAACGTCCTTCGCCACCATCGGGTTATAATTTTTCTCCGTATCGGGGATCGGTAATAATACATGTTTGGGTTGGACGGGTTGCAGCCCGTCTCCAGGTTCCGCTGCCTTTTCAGCATTAATGGTCTGGACCGAAATTCCCCAGCGTATCAGATCGAAATAACGGGATTGCTCACCGCAAAGTTCGAGTTGTCTTTCCCGCATCAGGATCTTCATCGCGTCATCCTTTGAACCCAGGGAGCTATATAACACAGCGCCGGACCTGCTTCTCACGCTGTCGATCAGGGCTAGTGGTTCGTTGCCCGCGTTTCCCTGCTGGATATATGATTCCGCCAGTAGCAGCATGACATCCGCCAGCCTGATCACCTGTCCGTTGATAGGGCTTTTGGGATCATTATATTTGTCCACCAGGTCATAATATTCATATTTTTTCCAGCGAAAGTCTTTTTGCGGATCGGCCGCATTAAAGGGATACGATTTGGCTCCGCCGGCGCACTGGCGGCAATACAATGTATCGCCACTGGTAGCGGCCGTACCGTAATAGGTCGATTTTGCCCTTGGATCGGTATATGCACCTCCTCCCACCGGATTGTCGTAAGTGAACGCATTCACTGCGGCATTACTGATATATACATTCTTCCAGTCATTCCATCCATACTCCATCGCTCTGCCGGTATGTGTCTGTTTGCCGACCTGCTCTGCACCATTACCGAACATATAATAGGGAGACCCGATACCCCAATCCGTCCACTGCTGATCCATGATCTGAAAGATATTCTCAACGCTGTTCTGATTGGTGGTGCTGAATAAATTATCAAAGGACGGGTCCAGTTTGTAGGTATACGGAGCGCTCATCAGCTTGGAGAGTTCGGCCTGCGCTTCGGGCCATTTTTTTTCATAGAGATAAGCCTTACCCAGTAAAGCGATTACCCCGCCCTTTGTCACTCTTCCCAGATCAGTGGAGGCATAGGTCACCGGGAGTTCGGCGGCGGCTTCCGCTTCCTGCAGATCGCTCTCTATCCGTTTCCAGACTTCGGCAGCGGAACTCCGCGGTAAATAGTTATTGTTGAGGGTGGTCTTATAATCTATATAGAGTGGAACGTCACCCCATAAATTCACCAGGTGAAAATAGGCGTAGGCCCGGAGGAATTTCACTTCCGCCACATACTGGTTAAGTTTGGCCTTGTCGGCGGTGGCCGTGGGATTCCAGGCAGTGGCCCTGTCCAGTACCAGGTTGGCACGAAAGACCATGCGGTATAAGGATCCCCATAAAGAGGTAAGATCCGCATTATTGGTACCAAACGTATAATCGCCCAGCTCCTGTTCTGCCCCCAGCAGAAAACTTGCCCGTTTGGCCTCGTAGCCCAGGAGATCAAAAATGTAATAATATTCCCTTGCCCACAAACCGGGATGTACCAGTGTGGCATAGGTGGCGACAGTGGCCTGATTGAGGGCCCCGATATTATTAAAATAAGTTTCGTAAGCATAAGCATTCTGGTTCACCAGGGCCAGTTCTGCTTTTTTACAGCCTGGTGCAGCGGTGATCGCCAAGGTGATCAGTAAGAGCTGCAGACAAAATTTGGTGCGCCCCGGAATCGTATTAACAAATATGTTTCGTCTCATATAATATGTTATTAAAAGTCTGAAATATTAAAAACCTAATTGAAGACCAGCAAGGAATGTCCTTTGCTGCGGCACCTGCCCCAGGTCGATTCCCCGGGCGAAAAGGTAGTTGCCGCCTACTTCCGGATCGTAACCTGTGTAACCGGTGATCGTGAATAAATTCTGCGCGGCGATGTAAAGACGTACCGTTCTGAAGGAGCCTTCCGCAAAACCGGATAACAGACGGGCAGGCAGGGAATAACCGATCGTTATATTCCGCATGCGTAAATAACTGCCATCTTCCAGCCACCAATCCGAAGGGCGCAAATTACCATTACCGGTTGCATTTTGTCCCACCCGCGGTAAGGCAGCTACGTCACCCGGTTTTTTCCACCGGTTGAGCAGAGCAGTCGATCCGTTATGACCCGTAGACATCGATTGGGTATTCAGTTTAGTGCCGTTCAGAATTTTGAGACCGGAAACTCCGGAGATGACCATGTTCAGATCGAATCCTTTGTAAGTCAGGCCGGCATTGATACCAAACACATATTTCGGGATGGCGTTACCCAGGATCTGTTGATCTTTTGAAGTGACCAGACCGTCTCCGTTAAGATCTTTAAAAATAAAATCTCCGGGCAGCAGTCCGCTCTGATAAATGGCGGCGGCATTGCCGGTCTTCTGTACAGCCAGTTGATTTAAGGCCGTTATTTCATCGGCATCTTTTGCCACATGATCCAGCCGGTAACCATAAAAGGAACCGATCGTACTTCCGGTAGCCGTATACGTGGTTGCGGGAACAGGACTGAAGGCACCGCTCTGAATGGGGGCGGAGAATTGTGCTCCCAGCGATAATACTTTGTTCTTATTGATGGCGCCATTGATACCGATATTGTAACTAAGTTCATGGTTGATCTTCCCCTGGTAGCCAATAGCCAGCTCTATCCCTTTATTGTCGGCATCGGCGGCATTTACAGGTTTGGAAGGCTGCCCTCCGGTAGTGCTGACCCCAACGCTGGCGGGAAGGATGATGGAGGTCAGTAATTTTGTACTCTTTCTGTCGTAATAATCTGCGGCTATGGTTAGTTTGTTATTAAAAAATGCCAGGTCGAGCCCGATATCCATTTGATTGGTCTGTTCCCATTGCAGATCCGGGTTGCTGACAGTGGTAATTGTAGTTCCCGAAACGAAGGCTTCGGTAGATCCGAATGAATAGACCAGCGATCCTGCCGGTGTTCCCTGGTAGGTCTTGGCCGTATTCAGAAAGTTGGCAATATTATTATTTCCCGTTTGTCCCCATCCTGCCCGGAGTTTACCATCGGAAAGAAAACGAAGATTCTTTTTCATAAAATCTTCATCCGAGAAACGCCATGCCGCACCTGCCGCTGCAAAATTTCCGAACTGGTGGTTCGCTCCGAAATTCGAAGCGCCGTCCCTGCGGTAACTGCCGGTCAGTATATATTTCCCATTGTAGGTATAGTTAACCCGCCCGAAATAAGAGGTGCCGGAAGGGCGGGCGAAATTGGAATAAGAGCCGGTGACACTCTGCGTGGGTGCCACGGAAATATTCTGAATATTATCGTTGGGTTGATTGGAGCCCCTGACCCCATCCTGGTTGGTGAGACCGGGATTAAGATAACTGTTGCCCGCCGTTAAGGAAATCTGGTGTTTACCAAAGATCCGGTCGAAGGACAAATAGTTTTCCAGGGTATAAAAAGAGGATTCCGTAAAGGTCAATGTCGACAGCCGGGCCTGGTTGAGCAAATTAGCCGATTGGTACTGGCTTTGGAAAGTGTTGGCTCTCGTTGAATTTATTTCCGCAGAGAATTGTGATTTGAACTTCAGGCCGTTGAGTATCCTTACCTCTCCGCTGAACTGCGGAAAAAAGGCCAGCGATCTTGACGTCGAGCTGCCCAGTGATAAGGCCTGAAGCGGATTGTTGGCATTGCTGTAGTCATCGATATTGGTGACCACCGAATATCCCCCTTGTATATTCGGATCTAAAAGACCTTTGTAAGTGGGATATTGTATGGCATCCAATATACTGGCGGTGATTCCGGTATTATCGAATTGCCGGTAGGACAGGCTTTGGGTAAAATGGAAACGGCCAAGGGTTTCGTCCAGGCTCAGCCGTGCCTGCAGCCGTTTATTCCTGAAATTTGTCTGTATGGATTTCTGATCGATATAAGTCGCCGAGGCGGTGAAACTCACTTTTTCGCTCCCCCCGCTGATATTGATATCCTGTTCGGATTGCAGAGCAGGCCGGAAGATCTCCGACTGCCAGTCCGTACTATCGGCCAACACGCCTGGATTACTGAATTTGGCAGGCAGCACGGTGTTCTTGGTAGCGGCCAGATCCCGTAGCGCATCGACATATTGTGCGGCATTCATCAGGTCCAGGCGTTTCCAGGGTCTGGCAACACCCCACTGGCTGGTAATATTGATCCGGGGAGGGCCGGGCTTCCCTTTCCGGGTCGTGATGATCACCACCCCGTTGGCCGCCGCCGCTCCATAAATGGCCGTGGAGGAGGCGTCCTTCAAAACAGTGATACTCTCGATATCCTGAACGCTGATCGTATTGAAATAATTTTTTGTGGTCTGGATCCCGTCAACGACATACAGGGGATCGACGCTGGTGAAAGTCCCTGTGCCGCGTATGATGATCTGGGCATCCGATCCGGGTGATCCGCTGCCTTGTACGACCTGGACGCCGGCGGCCTTGCCGATCAGCAATTGCGAAGGATTGGTGCCGGTAGTGGCTCCGGCCTCTTTGGGCGCCACGACATTTACGGAACCCACGACATTGCGTCTGCTGGTCGTGCCATAACCAATGACGATCACATCATTTAAGGTGGCTGCCTTTTTCCGCAGCTTAACCGCCAGGGTGAGGGTCATTCCGGTCTTAAGCGTATAACCTGACAAAACCTGTGATTCGAACCCGATAAAAGAAAAGTTGAATACATAATCTCCTTCAACCGGTAGTGCGGAGAACCGGAAAACGCCCGTACTGTCCGTCTGGACACCGGCAGCGTATTTGGTTCGTTTGTTAAAGGCGGAAACGGAGACATTTGGTATGAGCAGCCCCATATCGTCCCGGACGGTTCCGGTGACCTGTACAGGGGTTTCCTGCGCTTTCAGGGAAAAGGACGATCCCAAAAACAGCAGGCTGAAAAATGAAAACAGGCAGAGCTTCTTAACGTAAAGAATTTTCATATAAACAAGCAGGTTTTGATGTTGACAGGGCAATAAGCGCCCTTGGGTGTTCTCACCCCATTTTTTGATGTATACCGACAAATAGGACTTATTTTTTTCTGATCATATATCCGCTGTCTTCCCGGACAAACCTGAGTTTATTGGGAAGGGTGATATCTGTTAAAATCTTTTCCAGCGAATCCGTTTTTTCAAATTTTCCATCGAAATACAGCGGGGCGATATCGGCAGGATAATAATAAATCGCCACACCGTAATAACTACTCAATTGATCCAGCACTGCCTTCATGGGCTGGTCATTGAACTTATACCAGTCCGGTCTGTTCATGGCCTTATTGCCCGTACTGCCTGCCTTTACCAGGCCTGTGCCTTTAACCGGCGTATTAAAATTGCGGAGGGATGCCGTCTTATTTTTTCGGCTATAGGTAAATTCCTGTCCGGGAACCAGGGTAATATCATCACTGGTTTTATGGTTAAAAACGTCGGCCTTTACCAGCACTTTCCCTTCCATCAACCGCACGGTGATCGTATCCTGCTCCGGCAATGCCTTTACCCGGAAAGCCGTCCCTAAAACCTGTGTGTTCACTTCCCCGCTGTAAACGGTAAAAGTATGTGTCGCGTCGTGTACCACTTCGAAATCGGCTTCTCCTTGCAGATAGATATCTCTTTGGACGGCAAATTTTTTATAATAAACAACGACGGCCTCCGGCATCATCCGGACCATAGAACCATCGGGTAAAACAAGGGGGAGGATTTTTCCTGTCCTGTTCTCTTTCCGTTCCTGCTGATTAACCGGTATCGTATTATCCGCGGACAGGCTGGAGAGCGGTGATGTCCGATGTTCCCTGAATAAAAGGGCCGAACCAAAAAGGAGACCACCCAGCACAGCAGCAACCGCCATCCGGCGAATCCATAATTTTCGCAGGCGTCCGCGGTTCACTCCGGCTTCGCGATGAATATGGGCAAGCCATTGGGCCGATATGGTTTCCGGCAGATCTTTATTCAGCTGCATCCCCAGGAACTCTTCCTGCGAAAGGTATTGCTCCAGGATATCCTTATGGTCCCGCAGATAGTCCGCGACCAAAATGGCCTCCTCCGGAGTGCATTGATCAGTGAGAAAACGTTTGATTAACTCGTCATTTATCATAATGGCATGCTGGGCTGTTATATAAAATACGTCTGTGGAGAGACAACTACTTAGCCGGATGGAAAATAAATCAGAAAATTTCGGCCAGGGACACCAGGATGAAAAAAAGACTGGGTCCGAGATAATGCTTCAATTGTTTGACAGCCTGAAAGATATGGGCCTCTACGGTACGGGAGGATAAAGACAGCTCCTGGGCGATCTGTTGATAACTCATCCCCTTAAAACGGCTCATTTCGAATACTTTTCTCCGCATGGGCGGCATGGCATCCAATGCATGGACCAGTTTGTGTTGCAGTTCCTTCTCCGTCAGTTTTTCCCAAACCTCGTCCGAGAGGAAGGTATAGCGGCTGATCACGTGGATCACTTTCTCTTCATACACATTTTCTTTCCGTAAAAGATCGATGAGGGTAGTGCGGGCTATGCGGAACAGCTGTACCTGGATATCCAGGTCTTCGGAGAGGTTCTCCCTGTATTTCCAGCATTTTATGAAAGTCAGTTGTGTGGCTTCTTCGGCTATAAAGGAGGATCTTGTTTTACCTAAAATGAAAAAGTATATCTTCTTATGAAAAGAATGATATACATCATTAAACACCAGGAGGTTTCCCTTTTTTAAGGCGGCAATCGTATCCACAGCGCAGGTAGTTTTACAAAAACAATTCCAGCAAATTAATTCTATTTTGTAAAATCCGCAAAAAACCTTTTTTAATATTTCCTTTCTGGTCACTTTTCTGATAACTGTGCGAGCACTTCCTGTAAATTACTGATTCCCCAATGTTCAATGAACTTCCCGTTTTGCAGTCTTATCATATCTATTACCTTGATGGATACTTTTTTATGTGATGGAGGGATACCCATTATTTCTCCGGTATGAGTAGCGGTAAACCTTTTTCGTGTAGTAACCAGATCTTTTTCCGCTACCTGTTCCAGAATTTCCACCTTTATATCAGGAAATCCTGTTCTTAAGATATCCCATAAAAAATGGATCATCCCGTCCGGCCCTTTTGAGGTTCCAGGAGGTGCCTCATGATTAATAACCTCGTCGGCAATCAGTTCGTCAAATGTTTGCCTGTTTCCCTGTTCCAGGACTTCTTTGTTAAACCGGATAACAATGGCTTTGTTCTGATCTGTGTTGGTGTGCATAGTTGTTGATTATTGTTTGAAATCTCAAAACTATGCTCTAATCAACCAGGTGAATTAAGGTTTTTGTTCAATTCCTGTTGCTAAACGTTCATTTTTCGGGAGATTTTCTTTTTTGCAACTGATATTCCTTTGGAGTTATTCCAAAAATCTGTTTAAAGGATTGGGTGAAACTGGAATGATTTTCATACCCGACTTTAAAATAAACTTCACTTGGTTTTTCATTATCATTCCTTAGTAGATGAGCGGCAATTTCCATTCTCCGCTGCAAAAACCATTTATTAGGAGTGGCGCCATAGATCCTTGCAAATTTTCTCTTGAAAGGACAAGTATAATTCAGGTTTATTCTTTTCAGACCGGTTTAACGAAAGGAGAACGTCATTGTATTTAAGATAAAAATTTTTCAGAACGACATCATCAAAAAAGATCAATATGCTTTTGAATGGGATTTGCTTATTCAGATCCATCGAAACCAAACAATTTCCGGAGGAAAGAAAATGAAATTCCTCCCCATTGGCTCTCACCGTCCTTTCGGAGAAACTCATCTTTTTTTCTCCCTGCAATACAAGACTGATGGCGTTTTTCTGTAAAATACTTCTCCCTTTGAATGAAATGGCAGGTGCCGAATAATCATAGATGAAGATAGAAGCAGATAAAAGTTTTTTATCCTGAAAAATATCGTCCGGAAGATGGATTATATCTATCATATTATAAATGGCAGGTTCTTTTTTATTTATATTTATGCGTCCTTTTGCAAAATAACTCCTTCAAAATAGTTCATTTTTTTAAAATGATAAATTTCAACAAATCCAATGCTGGCTATGGATATAGTCTGCAAAACTATATAACAGCGGTTCGATTCCGCTCATGCTCTCATTCTACAATCAATTGTTGCGTATAAACTTTCTCTTTCCCGGGAAGAGTTGCGCGGATAATATAGGTGCCAGCTGCCACACTTGATGGAATCTCCCAGTTATCTACCTGTGTAGTGCTGCCTATGGTCATTACGCGGCGCTCTATCAGGGTTCCTGCGACACTGAATAATTCGGCCTGGTAGGTTCCAGGCTCTGTTGGCCAGGCTATCCGAATGCTGCCGCCGCGGTGTACAGGATTGGGATAGACTTTCAATTGTTTTTTCGGAAGAAGTCTTAATGCAGTGAGGGTATCGGTTACCAATTGTTGCACCGTATCCTTGGGGCTTCTACGGGCAACAACCACAAAGCCTTTAAAAACTTGACCATCCGCGGGCTCGCCTGCTGAATCGGTTTTTGGGGTTTGGGGAAAGTCCGGCGTTTGCGTGGAATCCAGCGTTTGCCGGGAATTTGGAGGCTGCGGTAAATTTAGCGTTAAGCTGGAATCCAAAGAATCCAGTACTGGCAAACGGGTTATTTTTTCCAGGGTGGGAATTGAATCGTCAACCACCACACTTATATCCCCAACAACCATATTTTGTGTGAACTCAATCTTGTTGGTATCATTAACAACAGGGATTTGCACCACCTTTCCTGAATCTACCGGTTTACAAACGCGATCAGGATCTATCATTACCATTCCCATAGTTGGCTTCTCTCTAAAATCTATACTCAGGAATGATAGGAATCCACCAATCTCCTGTCTGGCATGACCATGAGGTTCTGAAGGATCTGCGGTTAGCAGAAATCCCGCCAGCAGTAATTGCCAACCCGGTAACTGGTTCCTTTTCGGCGGAGATAAGGAAGATAATGGAGTCAACTGCCTGTTAAGCTGATCTTTTGCCAAACGCCCGCAGATATTCTTACCGGCCAGGGCCAGGTGATGGATAATTTCCGCATCAGTCATCGAGGTAAAATCCACGACAACTTTTTGACAGGCAGCGCAATGCCGACCTGTGCCGTTTGTTTGCATATTGGCCCAGTCTTCGTGGCAGGGAGATTTAATGGTAAGTGTAAGGGGAGCAGCCATGATCTGTAATTTCCTGTTTGATGCAGGAAACAGAAAGATTCCATAAGGCGGTTCAAAAATAAATCGCTCTGACACCTTCGACTCCTGTGCAAACCCGGTGGGTATATCAATGACAGAAACCTATACCTTTGGGGATAGGCTAACAATAATAAATTATGGACCAATCTTTTTTGTACAACACTTCGTCTTTTATCATCAGTATTTGCCTGATCCTGGCCATGGTTATACTCTATTATCTCGGGTTCCGTATTAAGGCCAAAAAGGCAGCAAAAAATCCCGGCCAATCCGATGAAGGCTTTGGAGCCATTGAGGGTTCCTTGCTTGGGCTGCTGGCCTTGTTATTGTCATTTACCTTCGGTATGTCCAGTTCGCGGCATGATAGCCGGTTTCAGGTAATGATACAGGAGGCAAACGCAATCGGTACAGCTATTTTACGTGCCGACCTTTTTCCGGATAGCGAAAGAGTGGAGTTACGCAGCCATTTTAAAAATTATGTCGAGGCGAGGATTGCGCAATACGATGCAGGAATCGATCCGGAGAAAAACAGCCTGGCTGCAGAACAGACCGGATTACATGCAGACAGTCTTTGGAAGATAGCTGTCGTTGCCGCCAAAAGCGAAAACGCAACCGTCAGGAACCGGGGCTCCATGATGGTAAGCTCTCTTAATGATATGATCGATGCCGTGACCACACGCAAGGCGTCCCGCGAAACAACCATGCCCGGATTGATACTCGATCTGTTGTTTTTGTTATGTCTTACCTCTTCTTTTATTGTAGGATATGGCAGCAAAAGAAAATTGGATTGGATAGTGGCATCGGGTTTTTCAGTAATGATCGCCATCACTGTGTTCACTATTCTGGATTTGGACAGGCCGCACCGCGGCCTGATAAACCTGGACAGAGCCGAGCAAAATATGCTTGAGTTACGGGGAATGCTTAAATAAGGAATTATTTTGTCCGGCTGAGTAAAAAGCTGTTTTCTTGTTTTTCGAAACCTATTTTGGGGTAATAGTTCATGGCTTCCGGCACAGATAATAACAGGAGCATCGACTGCTCACCCGCCAGTTCCTTGGTTGCTGCAATCAATTGCCTGCCTACACCTCCCTTCTGGTAGTCCTTGCTGACGGCAAGATCGGACAGGTAACAACACCAGGAAAAGTCTGTCAATGCACGCGAAAGGCCGATCAGACGAGGACCAACCCAGGCCGTCACAATAATATCTGCCTTTTCGAGCATTTTGGCGATCCGTCCTTCATCATCAACAGGTCTCGGCATTCCTGTCTCCTTAAAAAGGGCAATAACTTCCATTGCCTGCGGAATGATATCGGATCGGTATAGGATTTCGGGGCTATCCATTGTCAATATGTTTGTATTTCTATAAATTTAATAATTATCTTCGGACAACTATCCGATCCATCAAGATCAATCAAATACACTCGTGACAACCCAACCCCAAACAGACAACCTTAAGACCCGGATCCGGCAACGATCCGGATCCCTGCTTCCCCTGCTGGTGCTTTGCCAGGGGCTTTTAAGTTTACTGGAAGCATACCTCATTTCAAAAATATCGGTTATTGGCAGGATCGGGATAGCGACGGTACATAAAGAATACAGATTATTACGTTCGGGATGGAAGACCTTTTTGTTATTATTTGGCATACAGGTAACCATTATTATTATTCTGTATATCGTTCAAAAGAAAAACGTCAAAAAAATAACCACCCTTGTTACCTCCATTTTGTTATTGCTGGGCGTACTGGGTTTATGCGTTACTTTCCAGGATTTTCTGCATACCTATACGCACCGCCTGCTAAAAGAAAGATTTCATCTCGGCTTTTATCTCTTCTGGCTGGGTTGGGTAGGAACCTGTCTGTATTTTCTGGTCACCACGCTTAAGGAGACGAAAAATACTGAATTATTTCCCCTTGACCCTAACAGTCCCGACACTATTTCTATTAACAATCAATAGCTTAGCTATTCTTTGGCCAATACCATCGTATTTTTCCTACGTAGAATCCCCTATGAGGTCCCAACTTCGGTAGGTATATTTGCATTCGCGGTAACGGTCTTCTGTAAATGAAAAAACCACATTAACCTACCCACAGAAGACTACCGGACTCCACCAATATTCTATACTACCATTTTACTGAATCAATCCAACCCTGGGCAGGCATTGTTTTACCTTAATTGAAAACGATGTTTAAGACACAAGTACCCATTTATTTTTGCAGCCTTTTGTTTATTATCGCTATGCCTACGGAGGCAAATCCCGTTCAGCCATCCTTCGAGGCCGGGAAAAACAACTCGTATTATACGGCCGAAAAAGCCAGGTTATCTGCCACAAAAAAGAAAAAGATCGTCTTTTATCTTCCAGGCAAACCGGGCATGAAATTCATCAATGCCTATATAAAAAATAATGATGAAAGCCTTCTTTCCATCAAACAAAGAAGTGAAGTGCCATTTTTTATCATCGATTCCGTATTCGATCGTTATCATCTGCCACAGGAATTAAAATACCTGGCCGTTATTGAATCCGAACTCAAGACTTCGGCCACTTCGCGGGTTGGCGCCAAAGGCCCCTGGCAATTAATGGCCGGTACGGCGCATGCGCTTGGTTTGAAAACAACCCGCAGATCGGATGATCGTCTTAATTATTATAAAAGTACCAGGGCTGCCGCAAAATACCTGAGAGATCTGCATAACACTTATGGTGACTGGCTACTGGTTCTCGCCGCCTATAACAGCGGTCCTGTCCCGGTGAACAGGGCTATTCAGAAGGCACACAGTAAAAGTTTCTGGGCTATCCAGCGATATCTCCCGGAAGAAACCAGGCTACATGTAAAAAGATTTATAGCGACTGCCTATTATTTTGAACAGGCTGAGCAAGCCAGACAGGCCAAACTGGCCAACCAGGTGGCGGAACAGTCCAAAGCGGAACAATCAAAGATGGATCCGGCAAAAGGTGATTTATCCTCCATATTTTAAATTAATTTTGCTTTATCAGCTAAATTAATCCAGGATTATTATCATGAAAATTGCTACCTATAACGTGAATGGCGTCAACGGGCGTCTTCCGGTATTACTCCGCTGGCTCGAAGAAACAACTCCCGATGTGGTTTGTCTGCAGGAGCTGAAAGCCCCTCAGGAAAAATTCCCGGAGCAAGCCATACTTGATGCAGGGTATCATGCTATCTGGCACGGACAAAAAAGCTGGAACGGAGTAGCTATCCTGGCGCGCAGCGGAAAACCCGAAGAGATCAGACGGGGGCTTCCCGGTGATCCGGAGGATAGCCACAGCCGTTATATCGAAGCAGCTGTTAACGGTATTATTGTAGGATGTCTCTATCTCCCCAATGGCAATCCGGCTCCGGGGCCGAAATTCGATTACAAACTTCGCTGGTTCGAGCGTTTGACGGACCACGCCGCAGAACTTTTTGCATCGGGCAAGCCGGTAGTCCTTACCGGAGACTATAATGTCATGCCGACGGAACTGGATGCATACAAACCGGAGCGCTGGGTGGATGATGCCTTGTTCCGTCCGGAAACCCGTTCAGCGTTTAAGAATTTGGTAGCACAGGGATGGACCGACGCCATCCGCAAACTTTATCCGGACGATGTCATCTATACTTTCTGGGATTATTTCCGGAATGCTTATGGCCGCAACGCAGGTTTACGTATAGATCATTTTTTGCTTAGCCCCCTTCTCGCTGACCGCCTCCTTGCTGCCGGTGTAGACAGTAATGTGCGTGGTTGGGAAAAAACGAGCGATCATGGTCCGGTTTGGATTGAACTCACGGATGATAAAAAGACCCTTTTTTCTTAAGGGTTATCACGGTAATTTCCGGCCAGATACCCAACCGGCCTGAGAAGGCCAGAAAACCAAACCCGCGGTTTACATACAAGTAACGATCCTTTTCGTTGGCCAGACCTGCCCAATCCAGGTATCTGTATTTAACGGGGCTCCATCTGAATGTATCTGTTTCTACTCCAAACTGTGCTCCATGCGTATGACCGGACAAGGTCAGATGAATAGTCGAAGGGTGATACCTTATTTTTTCTTCCCAATGGGTAGGGTCATGCGAAAGACATATTTTAAAAGCATCTTCAGGAACTCCCTGCAAAGCCTTGTCCAGGTCACCGATCTGAATAAAACCCCTGCCCCAGTTTTGTACACCGATGAGTGCGATCTTTTGGCCGTTCTTTTCCAATGTTGCTTGTTCATCGAGCAACAAACGGTAACCTAGTTTTGTATGTTGCGCTTTTACTTTTTCAAGGTTATCGGCTTTTTCGTTTTCACTGGCCCATTCAATATAATCGCCATAATCGTGATTGCCCAGCACTGAGAACTGGCCGTAAGGGGCCTTTATGGCAGCGAACCGATCGATATAGGGCTCTATTTCCCAGGCTGCATTATTGACCAGGTCTCCTGTAAAGACAAACAGATCGCTGTTCTGTGCTTTAGCCAGATCGATTCCCCTTTGTACAGCTTCGGTATTATCAAAACTTCCGGAATGAATATCGGATAACTGGGTGATCGTAAATCCGTCAAAGGCATCGGGAAGGTCCTCAAAATAAAGCGTTGTTTTATGTACCCGGTAATCATACTTACCTTTTAGCATGGCATACAAAAAACCGGAAAAGGGAATGGCGGCCACCAGCACAGCGACCTCGCTGATAAATTTGCGGCGGGCAGGAAAAAAAGGCTCGCCGGTATGGCCCGTTCTGCCGGTTGATCTACCAGCGAAATTGATCAATCCATAAAAGAACCTGCCTGTATCACCGAGCAAAAGGATCAGCACAAAAAACACTTTGGTAATAAAAAAGGTAAGGAACAAACTCAGCATCCATTCGTGGAAAGGCGTCATTCCCTTAGCCGTCCGGTAACTGCCGACCCCGGCAACAAATAAAAGGGTTACGCCGACGGAAATAACCAGGTATCCCCATTTAACCAGCCGCCGCAGGTTTCGGGATTTCCATCCTGCGGTCAGGGTCTTTAGCCCCTGATAGACATAGATATCCAGCAAAAAGTTTATCCCCAGAAGAATCAGTAATATTTTTATTGCCCCGCTTTTGCGCATAGGTTTAAGAATAATGGTCATCAAATATAATCAGCCACCGCCGGTGTACAGGCAGTAACACCACAGCAGTGAAGTTGTTCAAACGGTGGTCATGTGATGGAAACTGATCCGATCGATCACCTGCATGGCACTCTCTGTGGTAGTGTAACAGATTTATGTGTCGGGTTTGCAGATACCTCGCCGTTTCTTCCAGGGTGAATGGAAGCAGCCGTATTTTCCGTGTCAAACTTTGCCTGACTCCTGGATTTGGCTGGCAATAAATCGCTTTTCCCCAGCCAAAAACGGGCAAAAAAACATAGATTTGGCTGGCAATAGCAGAATTATCCCCAGCCAAAAGTGGCAAACTGACCTAAGTGTATGGTTATCAATACCAAAAGGGGCTTTTTATTATAGACCTTTATTTGACCCGGTTAAAACCATCACCTTCTTCATAGTTGCGTTGCACCGAATATATTTCGTCGTTCTCAAGCATATTCTTTAGCTCTTTTCTACTATGGACCACTGTATCATCTTTTACAAAATAATCATCCTCAGCTAAATGACTTACAAAGCCGCTATACTCCAGATTGCTGTGAAGGGTCATCACCGAGTCTCCCTCAATTCCGCTTATTCTCATAAATGAATAGGTCGTTCCATTTTTTATCTCTTCCGTAAGGGTATAGACATCACCAATCGCAGGGTTAGCCACCAAAGCAATTTTCTGTTTCTGATTGTTTTTGTTCCAATAAAACCAATAGCCGCCTATTATAACGATAAGGAACAAGGCCGAATACAGGTAAAAGGGAGTTTTTGCATATTTTTCATACTTTTTCCCCAGGCTTTCCGTATTGGTTTTGTCTCCGCAATTCAGACACCGTATATCGATCTGTTTTGGGCCAAATGGAACAACAGGAATATAACAAAAATGAACATAAGTCCTGTACACCTTAATCTCTCTTTCAAAGGCTTTGCACCGATAACAAATCTGCTCGTTATCGACATATTTACCTATCCGGGCGTTCCTCTTTCCAATAATATAGATCATACCGTTTTTTTACAAATGTTCTTTTTTTACAAATAAAACGTCAGATTGACATAATCCGCACTTATAGCCAAATTAAGCAATTTTTAATACTATTTTTAGCTATCCGTAATGCATATGGCATAGATTCGCCCTTACATTCGCCTTCTCATTATTAACCTTCTAAATTTGACACTCGTGAAAACTCTTTTACTGGGTATAGGCCTCCTTGCAACAACGACCTTTCCCTTTTGCACGCCAGGCAAATCTTCCGCCGTTAAAGATACGGTAGCCGGCGATAAGCCCCTTTTCAAAAATTTTATGGGTATTAACGGCCATCTTAGTTTCAAACCGGAATTATATGGACAGGTTTGCCGGTTAGTACGTAATTATCACAATATCGATTGGGATGTCAAGGCGCTTGGCGATCCGCTTACCATACCGGCAACCTCCAATAATATCAATTGGAAAACACAGGTATATGGCCCCTGGAAACAAAATGGATTTGAAACCGATATCTGTCTTCAGTTCGGGAAATTTGGCGCGGACCATCTGAAACTGATGGAAAGTTGGAGGGGAAAGGAACAATGGACCTATGATTACGGTAAAAGCATGGCCGGCTTTTTCGGGCCTTCCGGTGCTGAAAAACTGGCAACTTCGTTCGAGATCGATAATGAGCCCGGAAAACGGGTGGATTCCGCGCTGTACAGAACAATCTTCAAACAAATGGCCGGTGGTATCCGTGCAGGAGACCCAAAGGCGCTTATTCTTACTCCTGCCGTCCAGGCCCGTGCAGCCGACGATTATTCCCAGGGCCTCAGCAGCATATATGCAGACAAGGATATCCAGCCTTTGTATGATGTCATCAACATACATACCTATCCCACCCTCCCTACCTCTTCCACCTCTCCGAACTCCTGGAACCGCAGCTATCCGGAAGATACTTCGCTGATCTATTTAAAAGTGGTCGACGAATCCATCACCTGGCGAAATCAGCATGCAAACGGAAAAAAAGTATGGATAACCGAGTTTGGATATGATGCCTGTACACCCGGAGCCATGAAGGACCGCAAGGACTGGGCGCTCAAACTTAACTGGCAGGGAGCGACGGATCTGCAGCAGGCACAATACCTGGTGCGTTCTTATTTTGCCTTTGCCACAAGGGATGTAGAAAGGGCCTATTTATACTTTTATGATGATAACGATGAGGCTTCCTTCCATGCTGCCTCCGGATTAACCCGCAAGTTCCAGCCAAAAATGTCCTTTTGGGCAGTCAAACAGTTGTATGAAACGCTGGGAAATTATCGTTTTCACCGGATAATAAAGAACGAGGCGAAAGATCTGTTCGTTTATGAATTCGAAAATGGCGAGGATAAAAAAAATAAGATCTGGGTGGCCTGGTCTCCAACAGGAACCAAAACGCAGGAAAAAGAAGGCTATCAGCCCAGGGAAGTTAAAGTAATCCTCACGGATCTGCCTGGCAAACCTACCCGTGTCGCAGGCATGGCCACTACGAACGGGCAGGCCCCGGAATCGAAATGGGAGCAAACAGGTGATGCCGCGATCACGCTTACCGTTGGGGAAAGTCCTACTTATATTGTGATGGATAAATAGACGCAGGAAATATCGTCCAGAGATTAAAAATGCCAGCTCATTTTCGACAATAGAAGAGGCTGGCATTATCGTTTGGATTATTCAACCGGAGAAGTCGAATTGTTCTCTAATTATAATGTAGAAGGCAAATATTTATATATATCTGAAAATACAAATATCTTTAAAAAACGAAACCCGGAAGTATGACAAAGTCAGGGACAACCGGGAATAATATGATACAAATATACAGTACTTCTTCAATCCAATATAATCATTCGTTCATTTTTAACGAACTGGCCAAAGTAAATGATATACGAAATGGATGAGTATCGACGAGAGTGCTTTGCTTTATGGACTGGATCACATTAACACTGTGTGCGGAAAGATTGACCAGCTATAAAAATGAATAAAATATAAATACTTTAACTTATTTAGCGTGATTATTACCTATTCCGAAATAAGAATTTCATCAACCTTTTTATGGGCTTTGCAAGGGAATAACAAAGTCCCGTCAGCATTAGTTCTGGCCTTCATAAACAAATCTTTATTTCTGTAAATTTTATATTCGGTATGGTGTTTTAAGTCATATAACTCGTAACTTAAATCCATATGCTGGTTTGAAGATTGGGTCCAAACCTTTTTCCCAAGGCTCCATTCTTTTACATCCATCGAAAATGGGCTGTTATCCGAAGTTATCAATGAAAGCGACGCCTTATCACTACTTCCCTGAAAATACAGCAGCGTCGAATCAGAACTATAAAAACCAAAATCGGTTTTGGAAATAATCGTAAACCGGTTATCGGATACCCTATACTTATCCATATCCAGACTGATCGTTAATTTTCTCCCCCGGAAGGTATAGTTTATTCGGGTGCCCGCTAATTCCGGGGTGATATGAGGGTTTAGATAGAACCGGTTATAGAGCGGATTGATGCCATAAACAGCCTGGTATAGTCCAACTACCGAAAGGCTGTTCCCTGACAGGATATCATCTCCCAGGCCATCTTGTTTTACCCGGCCGTATCGCTGAAAGGCCAGCCCGTCTTTTGCATACTGCGCTAAAACATTTTTTACATATTTTACGGCCAATTCGGGTTTGTAGTCCGCATACGCTTTTACGCCCACGGCACCCCAGGATAAAAACAGATCGCCGTTCTCATAATTGGGAAAAGGGAATTGCCAGTCATTTCCCTCTCCGGCACGATAACTATTCATACATACCGGCCAAAAGAAAAGCTTCTCATTTTGCATTTGGGTCTCGATCTTATCCAATATTGTTTTTCTTCGGGAATCATCCTCGCAAATGCCATAGGCAATGGCCATGAAATTCACCGGCGTAACCATATTATTACCATGAGCAGAACCGTCCTTATCTCTCCAATGTATATAACACTTTGTTTCATCGTCCCAAAAACCGCCATCCCTGACCGTCCTGTTAAAACTGGTTTTTAATTTTTGGGCGAAGACAAGGTATTCTTTTTCTTTTTCCCTGTTTCCCAACCGGCCTTCGATAGCTGCCCATAAAACAAGAGCATGATAGAGCTTGGCGTTTACAAAGGCATTTTCATAGGAGGCCCAGATAATATCCAGCCAATCGCTGCCCCTTTTCTGCAGATGGCTGTCGGTTATCATTTCTACCAACCCATTATTATTACCGTCTCTTTTTAAGATCCAGTCCAAAGCCTTTTCACAGGATAGCTGGTGTGTTCGTACCCAATCTATATTCCCGGTCTGATCGTATAACTCCGCTACATTGGTGACCAGGTCCGGATTGGCATCCAGTAAATAGCCCCATTGCGCTTCATAAAAACCCTTGGCATTGGCCTCACCCGGCATCATGTCTTCATCGTTGTACGCCCATCTTGCCCATACTCTTCCATCGGGCTTGAAGGCGTTGTCACGATAAAAGTCAAGACATTGCTGATAACCATTTAAGTAATTGCTGTCATTTATGGCCAAACCGATTTGCGCAATATATTGCTCGTGCAGACAAATTGGTCCATAAGGAGTATGCCAACTGTTGCCTCCAAAATGTTCCTTATCGATAACCCCGATCCTTGCGATCGTATTTAAGACCGAGCTTACCTGCTCACCATTTATGCCAACAAAGTTTCCCCTGCCAAACTGTTCTTTAACACTGAACCAGGAAAGGGTTATGCTTTGACTGGTTTTGCCGGCAGCCATGGCAAAAGGAGCCCAGACAGCGGTGGCGTCACGAATATATCGTCTTCTCTGTGTGCCGGAATCCAGACGCGGCAGCATTTCCTTTGGAGAAATCCCGATAGTAAACGCCAATTGATTAGCTGCGGTGCGGCTGTAATCCATCGCCACCTGGTTCCCCGGTGCCTCAACGGAAACCGTCAGGCCATTGTCGGTTCTACTGTTCCAGAATCTCGAAGAGTGGCTATGTACCCCATAGGTGTCCAGTTTTTTATTAAAAAGGTAAAACCAGGCCAGCCCTCCATAATCCTGGTAAGCCCCATCCCAGGAAGCAGTATCCTGAAAATTAAAAACAGGAAATGCCGCTTTATCCAGGGTGACCGATCCGGATAAGGCACGATACAGGGCTTGATTCAGAGTACGGTCCAGGGGATCATTCAGGGTGCGCTCCATATCGAACTTAATGTCTTTACCGGTAAGGCTGAACGTCCAATTTTCCTTAATGGATAGCTCCTTATTTCCATAGATGATCCCGGTAACGAATATCGAATCCTGCTTAACCTTTACAATTGGATCAGCAGTCAGATGCAAAGTAGAAAAATTTGTTCCCTGTATGCTGATCTGTGAATATACACCGGCATCTCCTTCAATCACCCGTTGTCCGTTCACCTCCAATAGAGAAATATTGGCTTTTTTATCATACTCAAAAATCAGCTTTATTTTGCCATTTCCGAAAGCTATTGTTTTAGCCTGGGGATCGTTTTTTATATGTATGGCCTGTGCAAAACTGGCCTCTGCTATTTCAAGGAGACTAATGGCGAAAAAAAGGGGTATCAGCAAGCGGGCTCTCCTTATCAAGCGGGTTCTCGTTATCATGCGGGCTCTCGTTATCATGAGGGTTCTCGTTATCATGAAAATTGGTTTAGTCTGCGAAAATTAATCGTAAAGTATTTGAATCCGGGCTTACTCTCCATACTGAACCGTTATCCGGTTTTGAAAAAAATCCTTTCTCCGCCTTAACCTGATACTTCATATGTTCAAAACTGCATTCCACGCTTTTAGCATTTACCTGATCGAATGGCAGCTTGCTTTTTTCGGTGGTATTCAGATCAAAAAACCAGTTTATGGCATTCGTACTCACTAATTGTATGTTAATCTCTCGCTCACTTATATCCATTTCAAAGCTTCCATCCCTCATTTTTAATGGCCAGGAAATATGCATCGAAGAGCTTCCCGTTTTTGTAAACACAGGATCCCTGCCTTCCAGGGCAACTACTTTGCCGTCAAGGATTGTTTTTAAGCGCAGGCCTGCAATTTGGCTGGGTTTGCTCCAAAGGTATCCATCCACGAAAGGTAAGGTGAAAAAGGAACATTCATTGGATGTTGCAGCCTGTGTTTCATAAACAGAAGGGAGATTTTCGTTGAACAAATGTATATCGCGTATTCTTAAGGTCCCGTTTTCCCAAAGCATATTTATTCGGTAATACCGGCTGTTAAACCATACTGTCCGGAGATCACTGCCATCGATATCTTTATCAACGGAAAATGAGGTCGCTGGCGTGACTTTATAATTTTCCCTGAACCAACGGCCCGATGTCTCCATTGTTTCCACCCTGATCTTGTTTTCATCCCGTAAACGGGCAATCAATGGCATCTGTATTTCAAAGCCTTTGGCCATAGCGTCCCAGGTAAACGAATTTTCCTGTCCTGCCTGGGTGTAGTTGAAACCAATGGATTGATCACGGGTAAATGACGCAAAGAACCAATTGACCCATGCCGAATCACCGCCTCCGAATTTATATACCGGTTCAAGGGTAACTACGCCTTGCCTTGTGGTCCCTAAACCATTGTCATACTGCCTGACCGGGTCGCTCCCAAGCATTCTGAAAATTGGCACCGGAATTTGGTTCTGTTCATGTTGAGCAGGCATGTAGGAATTAATTTTGCTCGGATAATAAGCCTGGTTCCAGTATCCGCCCCATAAGGTATACCCATCTGTTCCATATTGATCTTTGCAATTGCTTGAAGCAACAATCTTATATTTTTCATACATGTAATTCAAACTATACGCATCGATAAACCAGGAGCCCACAGATTTAGGGTAGTATCCAAAAATCTTTTTAAAGTCATCCATATAAACATCGATTAACTTTTCGCGTTCCTTATGCGTATACCCTGTGGAGAAACCAATATTTGCCCGCCAATCCCATGGATACTTTCCCCGCCATTTTAAACCGGCCTTTTCTACAAGCGGCTGAGGAATCTCCCACCAGGCACCGATTTCAAAGGCTTCCTTTGGAAGACTTTTCAAAAGTTGCTGATACCTTGGGTCAAGCAAGGCATCGTATTGCAATAAAAAAGTCCCGCCAAGCTTATACTTTTTCATAATGGCGATCTGTTTAACAACAGTCTGGAATAGGACCTCTTCGGTAATAGCCGTATCTCTCGGTTCGAGTAAACGAATAAAATTTACGATGTTTACGATCTTTGGCGATTCTTCCTTAAGCGGAGGGTTTATTCCCGGCATTGTCCTGTAGAAGGAGCATAACAAGCCACCCAGGCAGATTAAACTAAAAACGAAATATCTCCCCTGTTTCCAGACGTTTGTAAATTTCATGGAAATCAAATTAAACAATAATGCTCATCTTGCATGAAAATAATCCCTGAATGAAACCAAACTATATTTTCCTGCTTATAATGGTCTGTATGCAAACCTGTTTCGGATTTAATTCCAGGGGGCAGAATCACTACCTGGAATTACCCCTGGGAGCAATAAAACCAAAAGGCTGGTTACAAGAAATGCTGATCCGTCAAAAAAATGGGGCAACAGGTAACCTGGACAAACTCTATCCGCTTGTCATGAACCAACGGAACGGTTGGCTGGGCGGTGATGGAGACCAATGGGAACGTGGCCCCTATTGGATTGATGGTCTTTTACCGCTTGCTTATATCCTTCAGGACAAGGAACTGATTGCCAAAACCCAACCCTGGATCGAATGGGCTATAAAAAGCCAGCAGCCGGACGGTTATTTTGGGCCTTCCCGGGATTATCCTGATGAACCTGGAATACAGCGGGATAACAGCCGCGACTGGTGGCCGAAAATGGTCATGCTCAAAGTGCTTCAGCAATATTATTCCGCAACCGGGGATCCCAGAGTGATCAGCCTGATGACCCATTATTTTAAGTACCAGTTAAAAGAACTCCCCTTAAAACCGCTGGATCACTGGACTTTCTGGGCCCGTTACCGGGGCGGAGATAACCTGATGGTGGTTTACTGGTTGTATAACATCACAGGCGATAAATTCCTGCTGGATCTTGGAGAATTATTACACCAACAAACCTTTGATTTTACCCATGCCTTTCTGGATACGGATCTGCTCTCCACTTTGGGAAGCATTCATTGTGTCAACCTGGCGCAGGGAATGAAGGAGCCAATAATTTATTACCAGCATCACCGCGACAATAGATTTTTAACAGCCACCGAAAAAGGGTTTAGCGACATCCGCAAATATGATGGGATGGCCCACGGCCTCTATGGAGGGGATGAGGCCTTGCATGGCAACGATCCGACACAAGGGTCCGAATTATGCAGTGCGGTAGAAATGATGTTCTCCCTGGAAAACATGCTGGCGATTACCGGCAGGAGCGGATATGCCGATCATCTGGAAAAACTGGCCTTTAATGCGCTCCCTGCCCAGATTTCAGACGATTTCCTGGAACATCAGTACTATCAGCAGGCCAACCAGGTCAGTGCGACCAGGCATGTACGCAATTTCGATCAGAACCACGGCGGGACCGATCTTTGTTTTGGCTTGTTGACCGGGTATCCCTGCTGCACTTCCAATATGCACCAGGGCTGGCCAAAATTTACACAGAACCTCTGGTACAGGACCGCAGACAAGGGCATTGCAGCATTGGTCTACTCTCCCAGTGAAGTGCAAACCACCTTGGGAAATGGCACCGGGATACATTTTACAGAGGAAACCAATTATCCATTTGATGAAACGATCCTCTTTACCCTGAGCCTGGCCAAACAAATCAAGCCGATCTCCTTTCCCTTCCATCTGCGCATTCCGGCATGGTGCAACAACGGGTCTGTCAAAATCAATGGGAAATTATGGAAGGAGTACCAAGGGGATCAGATCATAAAAATTGAACGGGAATGGAAGACAGGAGATATCGTGGAGCTGAATTTACCCATGCATATTTTCAAAAATACCTGGCATGAGCATTCCCTGTCTGTTGAACGCGGTCCTCTTACCTATGCCCTTAAGATGAACGAAGAAGTCCATAGAATAAAGAATACCAGCGATTCGTCTGTTTACGGTGGTTATTATGATGAGATCCATTCTTCTTCTCCATGGAACTTCGGATTGATGGAAACTCCCGACGACAAACTGGAAGAACAATATAAAGTGGAAAAGACGGCACTGTCTTCCAATTTCCCCTGGAATCTTCAACATGTACCTATCTCTATAAAAACCCATGGCCAACGAATACCTTCCTGGACCTTGTACAACGAAATGGCGGGCCCCTTGCCATATAGCATCATCGATGGTTTGGATACGGCCCAGCCGGAGGAAATAACCCTTGTTCCCTATGGCTGCACTATTTTGCGCATTTCCCAATTTCCTGAAATAAGAAAATAGTTTCCGCTAGGCTGCCGTGATCTTCGAAGAAGTTTCCTCCAGGGTATCCTTAAACCGTTTGGGTTTCATTCGATGGTGTTTTTCAAATAACCGGGTGAAATGGCTCAGGTTGGAGAAACCAATTCTGTAGCCTACCTGGGATACGGAGAATTCCCTTAAGAGCTGCGCGGCCACCTTCATTCTTTCCACCTGGAAATAATTGTAAATACTGTCTCCAAAAATTTGACGAAAAAGTTGTTTCATCTTGGTCGAGCTCATTCCTATATTCCTGGCCAGATCTGGCAATTGGGGCGGAACGCTCAGATCTGCCAACATAATGGCACGCACCTGGTATATCTTATTTACATCCTCCTGGTTGACGGAAAAAGAAGCGCCTTCTTTCCGTGAAAAAAGCCTGGCAAACAAAAAATAAATCAACTCCAGTGCACGGGTTTTATAAAGTAAGGCAGACAGCTTTGTGGTTTCGTCGATCTGGCTGAGCTGTTTCAGCGTTTGTTCCATTTCCCTGGTCATTGCCTCATGAAGTATAAAAGAAGGATTTTCCCTGATCGTATTTTCCATTACAGCACCTTCTTCTCCAAGTTGTAATAAATCAAGTAAGGACTGACGGGTAATAAGGATCACCAGGAAATTGATTTCTTCCCCGGGGGGAATCTTTACTTCGGTAAAAAAATTACAGGTACCGAATTCTGCTTCATATCCTCTGCCTTTGGTAAAAAAGGATTCCTTGCCGGGCATCCTGCGGCCATCGAACTTAATGGTCAGCATATCCGTTTCCCCTGATTCATGGCGTCTCAGAATAAACTCCTGTCTCAGCGTATAACGATGTATGCACAGGGAAAGGCCATTATCGGGATAAATTTCCCGGATATATCCTTCCCCGAGCATTTCAGGAAGGAATACCTGGTCTTTGGTGCCTCTACTGTTAAACCGTTTGGTAAAAGCCGACAGGAAGTGGAATTTTTTCCCTGCCTCGAAATCAAATACTACTGCCATAAATTGTCATTTATCCCGGATAAAAGATAGTTCATTTCGGATAATCGACATAGCCCTTGGCCCCAGGCGTATAAAAGGTGGTAAAATCCGGCTGATTGAGGGTTTGTTTTCCGGCAATACGTTTATCCAGATCCGGGTTGGCTAAAAAGGACTTGCCAAAAGCAATCAGGTCCGCGACCCCATTATTCAAGGCAGCTTCCGCGGTTTCCGGCGTAAATCCGTTACACAGGATAATCGTGCCGGTAAAGGAGGCCCTGATGGCATCCAATGTCTTTTGCGGCACCTGGGGGGATATGGCAATATGGAGATAGGCGATTCCGATCTTTTCCATTTCTTTGGCCAGATAATGATAGGTATCGAACACTTCGGCCTCCGGATAAGACTGCATATCGTTAAAGGTGTTATAGGGTGAAAATCGAATACCTACCTTTTCCTTTCCTATACTGGCAGCGATACCCCCGGCCAATTCTATAGCGAATGCTGCTCGTCCTTCTATCGAACCGCCATATTCGTCGGTGCGGGTATTGACGTTCGGGTTTAAGAACTGTTCGATCAGATACCCGTTTGCACCATGGAGTTCGATACCATCAAAACCGGCTTCCATCGCCTGCTGTGCAGCGACTATATGCCCCCTGATGACATCCTTTACTTCTTCTGTCGTTAAGGCTACCGGCCCGGAATGATCCTGCAACCCTCCTTTATCTGTAAAGATCCGGCCGGCCGCTTTGATCGAAGAGACCCCGACTATTGTCTTCCCTTCAGGTAAATTATCCTGGTGACCAATACGCCCGGTATGCATTAATTGTAAAAAGATCTTACTGCCCCTTGTGTGTACAGCAGCCGTTATTTTCTTCCATCCGGCCACCTGGACCGCTGAGAATATGCCCGGTATACGCGGATAACCCAGGCCTTCCGGTAAAGGCGCCGTACCTTCGGTGATGATCAGTCCGGCTCCCTGACGCTGGCCATAGTATTCGGCCATCAGGTCATTTGGTATATTACCGGTAGCCCTGCTCCGGGTCATCGGAGCCATCACCAGGTGATTTTTTAGCTGCAGTTTTCCTTTTGCATAGGGTGATAAAAGGATATCCATACTATTTATTCTTTGATTATTATCCCAGATAATCCGGGGGGAAAAGTTTCATACCAAATTTCTCAACGACCGGCAGTATTTTTTTTATAGCCTCTTCATCCATTGGTGGGGGCGCGAGGAAAGATCCGGGGGCGACAGGTTGCCCGATTTCCAGGAAAAATTCTTCCAGACCGGAAGGAGCAACCAAACAAAGAAGATGCGTTATCTGATCCGTTTTGTTTTTAAAACAATGCACTACCCCGCCTTTCGGAATACTGACAAATGATCCTTTTTTAGCGATATAGGTTCCCTCTTCGGATTTAACCTCGATCTCGCCATCGATAATATAAAAGGATTCCTGGAAATCCGCATGTGCATGGGGACCCGGGCCGCCATTGGGAGGTATGAGCATGTCGATGGCGGCATAAGCCCCTCCGGTCTCTTTACCGGTCATAAGAATTCGGTATGTATCCCCAACCACGGACACAGTCTGTCCCTCCTGTGGTCCTGTAGTAACGGGTGCTCTTTTTAAATTTTCCATATTGCTGTAAGATTTATGAAAGGCAAATCTCGCCGTAATGGATGGAACAAAATAGCGTAATGAGACATAAAAATAGTCCGATCGGACATTAATCCAACAGGCTATTACCTTTCATTAGATCAACTTATTCATTTTGAACGTAAACATAAAAACCAATCCACCGAGTAACACCGCCAGGTGAATTCCCCAAATTACATATTGGATATTCTTAATCCAACCGATTGGCTTACTGGCAGCAATTACATATAGACTAAAGCCAACCACCATGAATTCTAAAAACACCACCACCAACTCCCTCGTTTCAAAAATATGCTGCTGAACTTTTATTTGTTTGGCTATCCAATAGATAACAAACGATCCGCTGGTGAGAAAATTTAAAAAAGCAGTCAGCGTGATCATCTTTTTCGTATAATACCCTATTCCCAGAACTATTACATTCGCTACGATTATTGTAATTAAGCCAACAATCACTCCTTGATCCGTTTTACCCATACTTACTCTTCCTTTTGCTTTTTAAATTGGATATTCTCCAGCATCATAAAATTATACTCCATCTCATAAAATTACTTTGTTCCGGGTCCTCTTTTTTAAGGAAGCCGTAAACGGGATGTTTTACTTAGTAAACGGCACCATTCTTTTATTTTTTGGGTTCTTGGAATGTATTTAATCACCTGCAGGAATGACTTAACTCATATCACCAGCCCTGACAGGTCATAGAATAAAGGAGCGGTCACAGGTACATTTGCCGGTCACTCAGCGAATATCAAACCTCAAAAACAGACAAATAATGAAACGTTTACCAACACACCATTCAATTTTATTCATAATTACGGGAGTATTGCTGGGTTGCCTGGCTTTTTCTAACAGGGTTACCGGGCAAACCACCTATCAATCTGCGGGCGGAGTAAAGCTCGTCATTGAAGGAACTTCCAATATACATGACTGGGAAATGGTTTCGGACAAAGGGATCTGTTCGGCCGTGTTTGAAGTAAATAATTCAGGCATTCCCACAGGCATAAGCGCCCTTAATTTCTCTGTCCCCGCAGAAAGTCTTAAAAGCGAGCACAAAGCCATGGATAAAAACACCTATAAGGCGCTGGGAACGGACAAGTACGCCTCGATAAGTTTTGTAGCTCCATCAGCCAGTATCAAGGCCGGTGACGGGTCGGTTTACGAGTTGGTGGCAAAGGGCAAACTGACCATATCCGGCGTAACGAAAGAGGTGATCCTTACGGCTGCGGGTATTATGAACCCGGATAAAAGCATTACCTACTCCGGCTCTTATCAATTAAAAATGACAGATTTTAAGGTGAAGCCCCCTACTATTATGTTGGGCAGTATTAAGACTGGAAACACCATAACTGTAAAATACAATCTTGTTCTAAAATCCGCCTGAAAAAAGTGGATTCCAGCCTTCCTTCCATCTTAAAACGTCAAAAAATAGTCATTATGATAAATTTATTACTCCGCCGGACTGGCCAACTGACACTGGCGATTTTGCTCATGGCCCCTGCGGCATTATGGGCGCAAAAACAAAAAGTAAGCTACGGATCTCCCTTATACATGAGACCTTACGACAAGGCGGGGATAAATAGGTTCGAAACAGGAAAAGAGGATGACTCCATAAAATTCGATGGCCTGAAAGTGGGATTTGGCGCTGGTTTTACGCAGCAATACCAGGATCTCCGGGAATCCAATAATGGTTCAATAAACAATAATAGCTCCAATAGATTATATCCGATCACCTCGGGATTTATGACAGCCATGGCCAACTTGTTCATGGATGTCCAATTGGCCGATGGTATCCACCTCAACGTTACCACCTATCTTTCTACCCGTCACCACAACGAAGCATGGGTGAAAGGCGGTTATATTCAATTTGACAAGCTTCCTTTTAAAGGGCAATTCTGGTCAGATTTAATGAAAGTAACTACCATCAGGATAGGTCATATGGAAATCAATTATGGCGATGCCCATTTTCGCAGATCGGATGCCGGTCAGACGATGTACAATCCATTTATGGAAAGCTACATCATGGATGGCTTCGCAACCGAAATCGGCGGAGAAGTGATTTTGCAAAAAAACGGCTTTTTCGCCGTAGGAGCACTCACCAATGGTATGATAAAAGGCTCCGTTGATTCCGTCGGCAAGACACTGCAGGATGATAATACCAGGCGCTCGCCTTCTATCATCCTGAAGGGAGGTTTCGATAAAAAAATAGCCGAAAATGTGCGGTTGCGGCTTTCGGGAAGTTTATACCATAACGGAAGCTCGGATGCCAGCGGACTTACCCTATATGGCGGTGACCGGGGCGGATCGAATTATCAAAATGTGATGGAAAATGCCCCTACCGGTGTCGCGCTTCCTTCTTCTACCGCTATTGCTTTTTCCGGGCGCCTCAACCCCGGTTTTACCAAAAAAGTGGATGCCATTATGTTGAACGGCTTTCTGAAAGCAGGCGGTCTCGAATTTTTCGGCACTTTTGAAAATGCAAACGGCCGCACCAGGACCGAAACATCCGTACGGAACATGCATCAGTATGCTGCAGATTTAATCTACCGTTTTGGCCACCAGGAAAATCTGTATGCCGGTGTCCGGTATAACAAGGTGTCCGGGCGCCTGGCCAATATGACGAATAATATTTCGGTAGACCGCCTTGCGGGTGCTGCAGGATGGTTTGTGACCCGGAATATCTTAATGAAAGGAGAGTATGTGCTTCAGCATTATTATTCGTTCCCTCCCGGAGATTATCGCAGTTCGGGCAAGTTTAACGGCTATGTTATTGAAGCGGTGGTTGGGTTTTAGCCATTAATAAAAGCATTTTGTTATGAAGTTAATTATGCTGGCCTATATTGCCGGGTGCTTTTTTATCCCGGGAAAACCCATAGTAGAGAAATGGGTGATTGAAAAGAACAGTAGTTTATCCTTCGATGGCAAATCAAATGTGAATAGCTTCCGTTGCGACGTAGGGGAATATCTCCAGGCCGATACAATCGAGTTTTATAAGGAAGATAATTACCAGCAGTCTTTTATTATCAAAGGAGGGCCTGCTATCCTTATCAGCAGGTTTGACTGCCACCAGCGAAATATTACGGCAGATATGAGAAAAACTTTGAAAGCCGACAAAAATTCGACTTTAAAAATCGGTTTGCTGAGTCTTGACAATTTCACTGCCCGGTCCGATGTTCAAAAAGTAAAGGGCTGGGTTGCCATTGAACTGGCCGGAATTACACGGAAGATGGAGATAGGCTTTACCCTGCAAAACGATCAAAGAGGGTACCTGCATCTAGGCGGTAAGCGGAAATTGTTGTTTTCAGATTTTGGTTTAACCCCGCCCCGGAAACTGGCAGGCCTGATAAAAGTGAAAGAGGAAATCAATGTTAGTTTCCAGCTCGTTCTGCGACCAGTACAAATGGATGAATCTTTGACTATTAGGTAAGATAGATAATGGTTATTTGAGTAAGGCTTATTATAAAAAAGTAAGCCTCTGTAGAAACAGAGGCCGTAACCAAAACTAACTGCTTATGAGAAACTTAAAAATTTTTATTGAAGGGATGATCATGTAAATCATCTACACAAAGGTAAAGCAGGAGCTGTTAAGGATTCTGTTAAAGCTGCTTGTCTTTTGTTAAATATTCAATAATATCGAAACCTGATTGTTACCTGTCGTTTAAAATTTCAGACAGTTCATTACAATTGGCAATCCTTTCCAATATATTAGCAATCTGCCCTTACGGCCTTTGTACAGTTTTCCATTGGTTTATATTTGAATGTAACTTAATCAGTTAGACTGGTTATTGATCTCCCGGGCATTAACTATAAAATTGGAAAAAATGAACCCCTTTACATCCAAACCCCACTATTTATTACCATTCCTGTTGACTTTATTGAGCCTGGTGCAGGTGCAAGTGCAGGCACAGGTGCAAGCGCAGGCACAGGAAAAGAGTAAGGATAATAGTAAGAATAATAGTAAGAATTATACGAATAATAGTAATACGAGTATAGTAGAGCATAGTTTTAACAAAACTTCGCGGATACGGATTGAGATGATATCCGCTAATATTCTTCGGATTTCTATTGTTCCGGAAGGGGGAGTTTTTCAAAATTCCGGTCTTAACCGCTACGGGTTCATTAATCTACCGGACTCAGGAATTTTCAAACCACAGATTTCCCAGACTAGCCAGGGGTTTTTAGCCCAAACAGCCGATATGCGGGTGAAAATCAATTATGTAACAGGGAATATTCATGTCACAGACCCCGAGGGCAGTAAAGTATTGCTGGATCAATCAGCCGCCACCTTTGACCATGGTACTACAGAGGTCGTTTTTAAGGCAGATAAGGAGGAAGACTGGATCGGTTTTGGAGATCAATCCAGAACCCATCTTTATCACAGAGGGTATATGGCTGATTGCGATGTCCGGTATAAGACGTCCACCTATATTCCGGTTCCCTACTTTATGTCCACCAAAGGAGTTGGGGTATTGGTAAATACCACCTACCATACGATATTCGACATGTGTAAAACAAAACCGGATACCTATAACTGGAAAAATGAAAGCGGTACCATTGATTATTATATTATGGTGGGGAAAGATTTCAAACAACTCCTGAATACCTATACCCATTTAACGGGCCGGCCGCGGCTTCCACCGCAATGGGCATTTGGCTTATGGTTTATCTGCCGCGATCAGGCGGATGATATGGAGGCCGTTACAGCAGCCTATAATTTCAGACATGAAAAAATACCTTGCGACGTAATTGGCCTGGAACCGGGATGGATGGAAGGCCGGTATGATTATTCCACGAAAAAACAATGGAGCTCCATCCGTTTCCCCCATCTTTATTGGTTCAACGAAACCCGGCCTCCCTCGTTTGTGCCCGCCTTAAAAAAGATGGGCTTTAAGTTGGAATTATGGCTTTGCAACAATTATGATCTTAGTTATGAGGCAGAAAGACAAGCGGGAAGAAAGGCAAATCTGGCCTCCTTAGCCAATGGCAATAAGGCAAATGCAACTCCTCCCCTGTTTCAGGATGAACATTTGGGCGGGCATGTATTTTCAGATACGGTAACCATTATCGATCAACCCTGGTTCAAACACCTGGAAAAATTTGTGGATCAGGGTGTTGATTTCTTCAAACAGGATGCTGCCGTGCAAATGGAATTTCATCCGGACCGGTTATGGGGCAATGGAATGAAGGATAAAGAAATGCATAATCTTTATCCGCTGCTTTATTCCCAACAGATGTATGATGGCTTTAAGGCAAAAACAAACCGGCGTCCGGCAGCGCTCACTCCTGCTGGCTGGACTGGTTTTCAGGCCTTTTCCGCTACCTGGACCGGGGATACCGGAGGAGAGTTGACAACGCTGGGAGGTATCTTAAATACATCTATAGTAGGCCAAAGCTGGTCTACCGTAGATATGGAAGTGGGCACTAAAGAGGGCATTCACTATGGTTATCTTTTACCTTTTAGCGAGATCTGCAGCTGGGCCTATTTTAAAATGCCCTGGGTTCAGGGAGAGGAGTTGAAGGACCTGCACCGTTCTTATGCTGAACTCCGGTCCCGGTTATTTCCCTATTTGTATTCCTCAGCCAGGATGGCCACTAAAACAGGATGGCCTTTATTACAGCCCTTAACGATTGTTTATCCGGAGGATAAAAACTGCCGGGAAAATCTTCATCAGTATCTGTTGGGACCTGGTCTTATGGTGGGTATCTATAAAAAAGACATGTATTTCCCTGCAGGAGAATGGAAAGACTACTGGACCGGTGGGATTATTGCGGGATCTCAGCAGAAAGATATTACCTGGCCGGATAATAAGGGTGGCGCTCTCTATATCCATTCAGGCTCCATTATTCCCATGGGACCGGTTGTACAATATCGGGGTGAAAAACCAATGGATGAAATTACCTTATACGTATTTCCGGACCAGCAGGAAACATCTTTTGATCTATACGAAGATGATGGTGTGAGTTTTGATTATGAGAAGGGCAACTATTCCACGACCCGTATTACCGCCAAAAAGACAGCGGCTTCCAGCATAATTGAGATCGGGAAGACCCAAGGAACCTTTGAAAATAGTGTAAAACATAGGACATGGTCTATCATTATGCATATGTCTGCCAAACCTCTTTCGGTATCGATAGATGGAATCTTACTAAAAGAAGATCAGTACACTTACGATGATAACCGAAAGGAGCTGACTATCCGTAGAATAACGACATCGGGGGTGGTAAGTATCCGGGAAAAATAAAAATTGCCGCAAGGAGTACAGGAACTGCCGCAGGGAAGATGATGGCTGCACACTAATGCCAAACCATAGATCTTGCCATTTCCTAAATCTTTTTGTATGGAACCATTTCAAAAACTCAACCCGGCACATACGCGGATCCAATCAGTCGATCTTTTGAGAGGAGCAGTTATGGTCATTATGGCCATCGATCATGTCCGTGCCTATTCCGGTATTCCCGCCGGCAGTCTCTCGCCGGCTGTCTTTTTCGGCCGCTGGATCACGCATTACAGCGCTCCGTCTTTTGCTTTTTTTGCCGGCACCGGCGCATTTTTATTTTTACAGAAATCCGGTAACAAACAGGGCCTCGCCTGGTTTCTTATCACCCGCGGACTTTTGTTGGTTGTGCTGGAGATGACCGTGGTCCGTTTTTTCTGGACCTTCAATTTTGACTATGCCAACTTTATGCTTGCCGGAGTTATCTGGATGCTGGGGTGGTGCATGATCCTCCTTGCACCATTTGTATGGCTGCGTCCGGGGACTATCGGTATCATAGGTCTCGTCCTGATTTTCGCTCAGCAGATATTCCACTTTGTTCCTGCTATTTTCCCGTCCTCAATCCAGGAACCTGTCAGAACGATATGGAGCTTTTTCTATCCCTCAGGATCCAGGAACGCCGTTCTCACCGGCAAATCCGGATTGGAGAACATTATGGGCGTCAGCATTTTATACGTTCTGATCCCATGGATCGGCGTGATGATGGCTGGTTATGGTTTCGGGCAGCTGCTCCTTCGGGATCCCGGGACGGTAAGAAAAATCTGTCTCCGGATCGGTATTTCTGCTATCCTTCTTTTCCTCGTAGCCGGGACAATAATGATCCTGGTAAGTCCATCGGGAGACAGTGACATTCCATTTATTTTCAAACTCCTGGGGCAACAGAAATATCCACCATCCCAGCTCTACTTGTTGATGACGCTCGGGCCGGTGATCGCACTGGTCCCATGGGCCGAAAAGGTAAAAGGAGGATTTTCGAATGTGCTGACCATCATTGGACGTGTCCCGCTATTCTTCTATTTACTGCACTTACTCCTGATCCATCTTTCTGCATTCATCGTAAACCTGGTCCGCTCAGGAACTATTCACCAGGACTGGTATGCTACCGCGCCCCTGGTGGGAATTCCAGAAGACCAGCGCTGGGGGTTATCCTCGCTTTATCTTGTCTGGTTGATCGACGTGGTCATCCTCTATTTTGCCTGTCGCTGGTATGCGGGCTACAAATCCAGGCACCCGGAAAAAGCATGGTTAAAATATCTGTAGAGGTGTACCGTTGGGTCTTCCAGGATAGCGACATCTAGTTTTTGTCAAGGAATCTTTCCATCATGGAAATAACAAAGGCTGCTTCCCGGGAATCAGATTTCAGTGTTGTTATTTCCTCAATATACTCACCATGTACGCCCGGTATTATAGCTAATGACGAGTTGGCCATTTGTCGGTGCATTTCGATAGCGTGCTCGGGTAATATAACATCCTGGTCGCCTATGATAATCAAGGCCGGAGATTTAATAGATTTGATCTGTTCGTCGGGTATGTCTCTAAAATTTACCATCCGTTTTGCATCCTTATCGTGCATGATTTGCAGGCCATTTGGGTTTGGTGCAACCTGCAGATAAGCTTCTTTTAGCTCTTTGGGCATATTGGCTAACCGGGCCTGTTTCATAAAATCCCAAAACTGCGCAGGAACGCCATTACGTTTGCAAAGGGTAGAGCCTAAAATAAGCTTGCCCACTATTTCAGGGTGACGAATGGCAATCTGAACAGCAGTTGTCCCCCCATTACTGAAACCAAAAAAATCTGCCTGATCAATATTCAAATTCTTTAAAATTGTGGCAATATCATCTGCGTCCTGCTCAAAGGATATCTCCTTGTCTCTGTCACCGGTTCTTCCGTGAGCTTGCAACTCAACAGCTATAAGTCTTCTATGTTTAGCAAGCATAGGGATGACCCTACCAAATGTTGTTTGAATGGTAGAGCCTCCACCATGAATCAGAACAAGCGGCTTGCCTTGACCATAAATTTCATAATACATTTTAATTCCGTTGACTTCAGAATAGCCTTTTTTGGAAATCAGGGTATCCTTTGCGATCGTTTTAATTGGATTACTGTTTGCTTCTGATTGTTTTACATTTTTGAATGATGATAGAACCAGAACTGCTAGAACAGCATGTAGGATTGTCCCTTTCATTTTATTAGTTTAGATGGAGTACTGTTTGCATTTTGTTCAACATTTGCAGCCAACTTGGGTATGCGCCAGTTCTTTTAGCAATTTCCGGGGAAACTGTTTGCCGTAATTGCAATTTCGTTTGACCATTTTCTTCTGTGAGTGTCACCGTAACAAGCGTTTCACCCGGCCAATCAGGGTCCATACCGATTTCAACCGGGTTTATTGGATTACCATTTTCATCCGCGTTGATCAGGGTAAACACAATTCTTGAGTTAGGCACAACTTCTTTGTATTCCCCTATGCACCAACAGTCCCCGAATTGAGGATTGGAAATACAGGAATGGAATTGTCCGCCTGTTTTAATGTTAATTTTTTTGAAGAAAACGGTGCAGCCATCAGGTGCATACCATTTCATTAATTTCTCAGGGTCTGTCCATGCACTAAAGACTTTTGCAGGACTTGCGTTAAAGATTTCTTCTATGAAAACTTCATTTTTATTAAGACTATTTTCCATCTTTTTATTTTTTTGATTTATGGATATTCTTAGCTTTTTTCTTTTTGGTTGTATTTATCCGGGCAGGCTGCAAATCCTCCTGTTCGACAAATTTTTTGAGGGCACTCAATCTGCCTGTCCACAATTTGTGATACTGTTCAACCCATGCATGGACCTCGTTAAGTTTTTCCAGTTTTGCTTCAATTAAACGTTCTCTGCCAAGTTGTTTTATGTTTAACAACCCGCATTCAGCAAGGATTTTAAGATGCAGGGAAATAGCCTGACGACTGACATCGAATTGTTCGGCAATCGTGTTAACATTGACAGGTTGGCCCGCAATCATACCTATTATTGCCCGTCTGGTGGGATCGGCTATTGCCTGAAAAACGTCTCTGCGTGTTTCCATAATATGCAATCATTTGCTTGCAAATATATGAGCAAGCATTTGATTGCGCAAATTTTTTTCGTAGAATAACGATATCGGGGATGGTAAGCGTTCCGGAAAAATAGTCTACAAGGATAAAATTTGTTGGTTAGCCATCAGATAGTCAAGGGCTTCCTTTACCGCCTGTTCTGGTTTTTTTGGGTTAAAACCCAGCTCCGTTCTTGCTTTGGAAATGTCAAAATTCTGCTGGAGCCCGGAAAACATGGCTATATCTTTTCTGGTCAGCAATGGCGCTTTCCCCCGAAGTTTAGCAGAAAACTCCATTATCCCGGCGATGGCAGACAATACCGGTTTCGGAACTGCCCGGGGAGTTTTCAATTTTAAATCGGGATATAATGTACCGGCCATTTTGGTAGTGTCTGTAATGGTCATACATTGTTCATTGGCCAAAATATAGCGTTCACCGGCCCTTCCTTTGGTGGCTGCCAGGTAGCAGCCTTCCGCCACATCTTTAACATCGACCCAATTCAGCGTTATTTTTGTGTCCACAGGAATTTCCTTGTTCAGGATCATCTTTAGCACGCCATAGGATACATTCAAGGGCAAAAAAGCTTCATTCCCGATCATCGCGGCTGGCAAAACCGCAACCAACTCAATTCCTAGTTTTTTTGCCAGTTCAAAAGCCAATTTTTCGCCGTCATTTTTAGAATTATAGTACATATCCCTGCGGTCAGGATTATACCCGTTACTTTCTTTGGTTGGCAATTTAGCATAATCTAATGCGGCAATGGAACTTACATATACAATTTTTCTCACCCCCGCTTCGGCCGCGGCCTCAATCGTATTTTTTGTTCCCAGCATATTCACATCATAGATTTCTTTTTTAGGATCCTTTGCCCAAAGTTTAAAGGATGCACCAACGGCATAAAAGGTATCCACTCCCACCAACGCCTTTATAAAGGAAGTTTTATCCGTTATATCTGCCTGTACCACCTCGCAAGACAACCCTGCAAAGGGTGTTTTGTTGCTAATATTTCGTACGGTGGCCCTTACAGGTATTTGTTTTTTGATAAGGCAACGAACCAGGTTATTACCCAAATGTCCATTGGCACCGGATACTAATGCTAAATTTTTCGCTGTCATGATTTTTTGTTTTAATTAATACAGCAAAGTTCAGCAAAGAGCAAGCGGATACACTTGACATTTGTTAGTTAAACAGCAATCACCGATAGTTATTTCCAAAATTTAGGTAAAGGCGATCAGCTTGCCATTTTCCTGCGTATACGACTCAGGCTTTCTGGTTTTATTCCCAAAAAGGAGGCGATATAAGCAACAGGAACATTTTGCAGTATATCGGGATGCTCATCCATCAATTTCCGGTAGCGTTGTTCCGCAGGCAGGGTGGCCAGATCCTTTGAGCGATTCTCATTGTAGGCAAGGGATTCCTGGAATACCGAAATACTGAAATCCTTCATTACAGGACTTTCGGATGTGAACTTGTCCAGATCTTCCTTGGTAATCCTTAAAAGTTCACACTCCGTAATACATTCCACATTTTCATCCGATTTCTTTTTATTGATGAAATTCATGTAAGAAGTAAAAAATCCGGGAGGGCAATTGATATGAGTAGTTACTTCGTCGCCTTGATCATTATAATGGAACAGCCTTAAATAGCCCGAAACAATGTAATAAAGATATTTGGGGGCTTTTCCCTCTTCTTCAATTATCCTGTTTTTCGGAAATAAAACGGGGTCAAAATACTTTTTACAGAGCGAGATCTCCCTGTCTGTCAGGCTAATCTTCGTAGCCATAAAATCCAGGAGTTTATCTATCATTTTACAAGTAATTTATGTAAAAATACAGGGAGATTTTCAGATTGATAACAATCGCTGTTTGAAGCACCGACAAGGCCGCTAAAGCTAACAAGGCTGATCAGTGAAATGACTGTCGAAATTCCAAAGGCGAAAGATCGGTCTTCGCCCTGAACAGTTTACTAAAGGACTGCGGATGTTCAAAACCCAATTCATAAGCAATTTCGCTAACAGACAAGGCAGTGGTAGATAGTTTTTCTTTGGCCCTTTCGATCAGCTTGTCGTGAATATGTTGCTGTGTGTTTTGTCCGGTCAATACGTTAAGCAATCCCCGCAGATAATTTGGTGATATGTTCAACTTTTCTGAAATGTATTTGACAGTTGGCAGCCCATTTTTTTGTAAATCTTCGGTATTAAAATAATTTGTTAGTAATTTTTCTAATTGATCGAGTAGCTGATGATTTGATTTTTTACGCGTGATAAATTGCCGATGATAGAACCGCTCTCCGTAATTAAGTAAGGTTTCAATTTGCGAAATAATAATATCCTGACTGAACTTATCAATATTGGAATCATACTCCTGCTGAATATTTTGAATAATCCGATTAGTCGTGTCTTCTTCCTTTTCGGACAGGAACAATGCCTCGTTTACAGAATAATCAAAGTATTCATATTTTTTTATCGTTTTCGCTAAACTCGTGTTCCATAAAAAGTCCGGATGGATCAGCAACATCCACCCGGAATGTTTTACGGCAAGGCTGAAGGTTATCTCAACGCTAAAAACCTGTCCTGGTGCCATAAAGAACATTACCCCTTCATCAAAATCATATTGCTGCTGACCGTACTTTATTTTTGCTGCGGAGTTTCTTTTTACTGATATTGAATAAAAATCAAGAACCCAGCTCGTAAGATTAAACTCCGGAGAATGTTGAATTGATGCATAATCCACTACACTTATTAAGGGATGTTGCGGTTTGGGCAAGCCTCTCAATTGATGAAACTCGCTGATGGTTCTTATTCTGTATGGGCTACTCACTGCCATTTGCTAAAAAATAATTCATATTCCAAATATAATAATTTCATGACTGATTATAGACGGCGGCAAATTCCCTGGCAAAATCTTTCAGCTTGATTTTCCCAAGCGTTGGCTTATGGCGGTAATAATCCTCATATAGTACCCCGCCACGCCTGGATGTATTCATTGCTACAAAGCCTTTTGCAGTTTGCGGATTCATACCGGCATCCAATAAACCATTCAATGATTGTTCGTCAGGAATGATCAGCCATTTCAAATCATTTTTTCCGACTGCTTCACCTAAAGTTTTGGCTATTTCATTTGGAGATACTTCGTCGCTTGCTATATAACGCATTGTTCTACCTTCAAAAGGTTTTTCCATCTCTTCGGCAATGGTGGCTGCAATATCCAGGGGCGAGACCCAGGGCTCTTTTTCGTCACCACCATAATTAGCGATAATTGCGTTTTGCGCCTTTATGGTTTTTACAAATGCAAACATATTGTAATAAAACCCGACCGGACGCATAAATTTAATGGAGACGTCGGCCGGAAGTTGTTTCAAAATGTTCTCTGCATGGTAATGAAAAGCGAGAATGCCGGAGTCCTTGTCTGTATGCGCGCCAATGCTGCTCAGGTGTACTACCCGTTTTACACCCGATTGTCCGATGGATTGTTTGAAACAATTGACAATTTTATTAATCTCCATTAATACGTCCAGGTTGTGGTCAAAGAAACTACCATACCCAATGGCTTCCATCAGGTATACTATGTCCGCACCTTTAAAAGTGGCTGCCAGGAAATCTGTATCCTCCATGGTGCCAATGGCAGCTTTTGCACCCAAACTTTCGATTTCTTGTTGTTTTTCGGCTTTTCGGCTGATAACGGTTACCGAATGTCCTTTTTCCACCAGTTCTTTTGTCAGTGGTCTGCTTATGTTCCCTAAGGAACCTGTAACTACGATTTTCATTTTTACATTTTTGTTGAGGCAAAGCTCAACAATCTGAAAATGAACAATGAAGCCAAAACGCCTTTTGTTGTAGTCAAAAAATGAAAGAATAGGTTAACCGCGCCTGGGGCCACCTTCTTTTGCTTCTTTAATGTTAAGCGGGTTCGTCCCCAGCACTTTGCCCTGTAAGTCCACCATTGCCAGTTTGGCCTGATCATCACTCATCTCAACAATTCCTTTTCCCTTGCTTAGGCCAGAGAGGGGGTCGATGATGATTTTTGTATACTCCACCCAGCCAAATTGGTTAAAAAGCCGTTGAAGATCAAACTTGTCGAAATGGCGCGGAAGGCCGGATATTGTCATTCGCATAGAACAAATATATACAGTTTTTCTTATAGCCAATAGCTGATTTTTCTATACGCTTTTGTTCCCGGCAATAAGTCGTATCATATTGGAATTAAACGGTGAAAGGTCCTTTTTTAAAGCCGAGAAAAATTCCAGGTCGGCATTTTCAACCTGTCTAATGGCTTTTTGCAAAACCGTTTCCCCGGTAGCTGTCAACTTAATGATTTTTGCCCTGGTATCGGTTTCGTGTTCACGGCGTATGATGAATTTTTTTTCTTCCAATGTTCGTAAGACCTTTGAAACCATCATTCTGTCAGCATTACTTTGGTTGGCGATGTCAACCTGGGTTACGGCGTTATTTTCCCGTGAAAGCCAGGCCAACGAAGCCAGCAATACGAATTGTGTGTGTGTCAGATCTAACGGATCTAAAACCCTCTTTTGTTTACGTTGCCATAACATGGTCAATTGTCCAAGCAAATAGCCGGGGCTGTCGTTAGGGCTTTTAAAGTGAAATTCAATTTTTTTAGGCATACACTTTTTGAAGCATTTGTGAAGAAATAAGATCAAAATCGTGTTGGTTGATTTCAAAGAAACCAAAACGGAATGGATAGCCCCAACTGGTTTTGTTTCGAATGAATTCCAATTCATGTATCAATGGCTGGATTGAAATATCCTCACTCTGTAAAAATTCAATATTGCGTCTCGATGGACAGAAGTCTGCTGACATCTGGAACTGATAAACTTCATCATCCATCACCTTTCCAATAGCCGTAAACTCCTGGCACTTGTCAGGCTTGCCAAAAGTTTGTTTGCCTGAATAATAGATGATAAAATCATCTTTTCGCATCCTTTTCAATGGAGATGTCTTACCGTGGCAGGCCTGGGCAATTCCTTCTGCAAGACCTGTTCTTACATGATCTTTAGAAGCCACAATAATCCAATATTTGCGGTTACGTTTCGTTTGTGTCATAATTTCCCTTTTTGGTATTTTGTGTTTTTTGTGTTTTGTACCGTCATTTGGCTTTGTTGTCACAAATATAGTATTCACGACAACAATAAACAATTGTTTTATAAAATATTTTTCAGCTATTTTCCATAAATTCGTATAATGTGTTGATTCCAACGCTAAGCAGCTTTAGGCAGGGCTCAGGGCATCAAAATAAATCAAAAGGAGCTGCACACCATTTCCAAGCGGCTATCACTTGTACGTTTATATCCTGATACACAAAGCTCTGTTCTTCTTCAAGGGTGATAATGATCCCTTTGTTACTATCAGTTTGCTTGCAGGCTTTCACCAAAGATTTCAACTCTCTTTGACGGGTACTTTCATCCGTCATTTGCAAGCAAACCTGTATCGGTAGAGACTGTCCTCCTTCTTTATAAAGCACAAAATCGCATTCGTGGTACTGGTCCTGGTAATAATAAATATCAGTCGTATATATATTTCCATACATTCTATACAACTGCCAGAAAACCAGGTTTTCCAGGAGCATTCCTTTGTTAGTTGAAAAACTACCATCTATGGCATGCAGCATTCCGTTGTCTATAAAGTAACCTTTCTTGTCGGCATTCTCCCGCTTGATCAGCGAATGGTCAAAACGGCTTATACGCTTGTACAGATATACTGATTCGGCTAAATCAGCCATTTGATATATACTTCCCTGGCTCACTGTGTATCCCCTGCTTTTCATTTCCATAAATATCTTCCTCAAGGTTAGGTTTTTGCTCGTATTGCCTGCTATACGATGAAATAAATAGCGCAGGTAACTATAGTTTGCCGGTTGCTGCTGATCTATGATATCCCTATACAGGACCGAGTTGAAGTATTCCTGCAGCAAAGCCCTTCTATCTTCCGGGGTCGAAAGGGCAACTTCTGGAAACCCGCCCCATAACAGGTAATCATTAAACGCCGACAGAACAACCGCTTTTTCTGTACCGTGAGCTTTGAAAGCAATATCTCTGAATTGAAGGTACTCAGTAAACGAAAGAGGTAAAAGTTCCAATGGCATCCCTCTTCCCCGTAAAACCGAGGCTACTTCGGTATGCAATTTTTTGCTATTTGATCCGGTAATGATCACTTTCCGGCTTACCTGCTCATGTACCCGATTGATAAATGCTTCCCATTCAGGAAGATATTGTATTTCATCAAAGAAGAAAAACACATCGTCCAACCCCGGGTTTTCAGGATGTAATTCACCAAAAGCCTGTAATATAAGATCAGGTTTAAACGTTTCCCCTCTCAGGCGCTCATCCTCCAATGGCAAATAACAAATTTGCCGCCATTCAACCCCCTCACTCAATAATTTGTGAATCGCCAATTTTAATAATGACGATTTGCCCGCCCTTCTTGGGCCAATAATGGTTTGGACTTTAGGCTTTGCAGGATTCAATGATATAGCACGATTCTGTTCCGGCACCTTAAACCGTTCTGCTGTTTCAGCCAACATTGCTAATATTACATCTTTCATAAGATCAAATATGACATATTTAACCTTATTAAAAGATCATTTTAGGTTTATTCAAACCCATCCAAAGAATAGATAGCCCACTCTTGCCATTTATGGAGTTCCTTCGAATAGATTAACTTTATAAAAATCAACAACTTATGCTAAATTCTACCCTTTCGAACAGATTTACTTCCGCACAATGTGACCTTTTTGCCATCTTTACCATATATCAGGAAAAAACCACCATAAAAGCTTGACCATATAATAGAATTGATCCGTACAGATAAAAACGATAAACCACTTAACTCCTTGTATAAATATCTCCCCATGATGCAGAAAATGATCCGGCATAATGGAGGAAATATACAAGATGCTGAAGATGTTCTTCAGGAGGCTCTTATTATATTAGTCAGGAAAATTGTTAAAATGTCACGCCTTATTTACTGATTATTGCTAGTGGCCATAGCATTCTTGATTTGGTAGTTTCCCTACGGTAGGGCTGAATCTCCCAACGGTCAGCTAAGTAATATTCTCATCATCGTGTATCAGAAAGTTATAATACTTTTAAGTTTTCATAGGAATTGGATTATAGGTTTTTTTGTGCACTGAATATTTACGGCTAAATATACTACAACAACAATGCTTAACCTGGATGAAATAATACATACTGTCAACAGCATGTACAGCAAAGCGGAAACCACTATGCTTACGCTTAAAGATGAAAAAGAGGGGCTTATCCGTGTGAGCACCGCTTCAGAAAAGTGGTTTATAGTTTTGAACGGCGCCTTTTGTAATGTTAGCCAGGATCTGCATTTTACGGCAGGCAGGAACACGCCGTTTATCATGATGTATTTTCAGCTAAAAGGTACATCCACATTTGCCACCGGTACCAATGTAAGTGTAACCGGTCAGATGCATTCCCTCAACTACCTTCCTTCATTCAAATTCAATACCTGCATAAGGAAAAATACAGAGGAAGAATTTTTTTGTGTAAAAGTATTTCCGGATCTGTTACTGCAGCAAATGCAGGACCACGATGAAAATAACCCGCTGGTTAATTTTTGCAAACGAAAAGATCCTTTTGTTACCCTTGATACACCGCAGGTAATAAAACCAGCTATATACCAATGCATTCATGACTACCTAAATTGCCCCTACGCGGGAGCGTTGGGTGCCGCCTATAAAGAAAATATTATTCTTAATCTCTTTATTCATCAACTGGCCATTTTTACCGGAGCCGATCGTAAACCTGGAAATACCGCAACCAGACTCAGCCGGGCGGATATTGATTTGCTGAACGACATTAAAACTTACCTCGATCAGCATTATCTTGAAGTGGGATCGTTGCAGCAGCTTAGCCGTAAGTTTGGTATCAACAGTTTTAAATTAAAGCATGGTTTTAAACACCTCTTCAGTAATTCTGTAATGAAATTTGTTGATGAACATAAAATGAACTACGCCCGGGCAATGCTGCAGCAGGGCCGGGTAGACGTAACAGATGTGGTAGATGAACTGGGATACAAACATTACAATAATTTCAGCACCGCCTTTAAGAAAAGATTTGGATATTCTCCGGCAGCCGGGCAATAATCCGGACAATACTGAGCAGTCATCTGCTCCTCAGCAATAAAATACTTTTCGCATATATAATAATACCTTTTGCAGAACTGCTTTGTGGCAAACTAGTCGTTTTTTTGTTTCCTAAATTTTTAAAACAAAAAAATGGAACAGAAAAACACAAAAGCAGTATCATTGCTGCAAAAGAAGAAAACAACCAACAAATGGCTGTCCTTATTAAAGCCGTTAACCTACCTGGGCATTGTGCTGATTGGCTTTTCCGTCACAGCTTGTGAAAAAAACCCGGTGGATTCCAAACCTTCCGAAGCATTCCCTGCAATTTCCAACCGGGTGATACTGGACTGGAATGCGACTGCATTGAACGCTATGGGTGCACCTAACTACCAGCATGTGCTTTCAGCATCAAGACTATATACAATGGTCCACATCGCACAGTACGATGCGCTCAATTCAATCAAACCGGTGTATAAAAAGTACTGTAATACTTCTGGCGACGCAGCCGCACACCCGGTAGCGGCAGCCGCTTTTGCCGCATATACTGTATTGCTTCATGAGTTACCGGGGAAAAAAGCAATGCTTGACAGCCAGCTTGCAAAAGCAATCGATACTATTGCGGATCTAAATGCCAAACAAAAAGGCATTGCACTCGGACTGCAATGCGGCAATGCCATTATTGACCTGAGAAAAGATGATGGCGCCTTCCAGGATCCAATCGGAGCTATTGCACCATCAACAGTTCCTGGTGTATACCAGGCAGTTCCACCATTCAATTTTGAATTTGCGCCTTTCTGGAAAACAATGAAACCTTTTGGGCTGCTGCAACCCCAGCAATTTCGCGCAGCCCCCTACCCGGCTTTGCATAGTGCAGCTTATCAGAAAGATTTTGAAGAAGTAAAAACATTTGGTGAGAAAAACAGCCTGCAGCGTACAGCAGAACAGACATCCTATGCAAAATTTTGGTATGAGTACGCCGAAATTGGCTGGAACCGTATTGCATCGGTCGCTGCCGGCAAAGCGAAAACTGGTTTGTTTACTACAGCCCGTTTGTTCGCTATGCTCAATATAACACTGGCGGATGCCTATATTGCAGGGTGGGATTCAAAATTCTATTATAATTTCTGGAGACCTTACACTGCCGTTGTAAACACACCGGTAACTGACGGAGGCAACCCCGCCTGGGAGCCGCTGATGCCCACGCCCCCGGTACAGGATTATCCATCTACACACAGTGTGCTGGGTAATGCAGGAGCCACGGTACTTACCTATTTTTATGGCGACAATTTTGCCTTTGCAACCACTTCCACCTCTTCTGCCACACCGGGCGCGACAAGAAGCTTCAAAAGCTTTTTTAACGCTGCCGATGAAAACGCAGATTCAAGAGTGAGGGCGGGTCTTCATTTTCGTTTCTCCTGTAAGGCAGGGCAGGCAATGGGGAATAAGATCGGAAAATGGATAACAGAAAATACATTAATGAAGGCAGAATAATAACACGCAGGTAATCTGCCTGCGGCAATAATATTATCAATATCAAAAAATTTACAATGACTAAAAAAGTATTAACGACGAAGTTTAATTACAGTATGCCAACAGAGGAGTTTAAAAAAATAATGCAGGCAGTGGCACCTCGATTTTCAGCAATTCCCGGCTGCTGCTGGAAAATATGGCTCCTTAATGAAGATCACCAGGAAACTGGTGGTGTGTATCTGTTTGAATCGGATACGGAATTGGAGCAGTTTCTGAAAAGTGACCTTTTTGCATCAGTGACAAACAACCCGGCTTTCAGCAATTTGCAAACGAATACATTCGATGTTGCGGAAGCAGCAAGTGTAATAACAGGTGCGCCTCTAATGAAAATGGAATGAATACTAACAAATACCTTTCCAACCTTACTGCGCTTCGCGGTATTGCTGCTTTGCTTACTGTTCTCTTCCATGTTGACATTGTCCTCTCTTCCTTTGGTGGGCGATTGCTGGATGGTAAGATTTCATCTTTTATAAACCATATGTACTTAATGGTTGACTTCTTTTTTGTATTGAGTGGTTTTATATTGTGCTATGTATATTCGAAAAGTTTTGAGGGTCCGGTTAAAGGACAGGACATTAAAAAATTTACGATTGCCCGTTTCGCCAGGGTATATCCTTTGCACCTGTTCTCCTTATTATTAACTACGTTATTTTTGTTTCTATTACATCAATGGGGTGCAAAAGTTTCTCCCATATTAGATGCCGAGAATTCAGTTTATTCCTTTATCACGAATCTGTTTTTGCTGCATTCGATGAACCTTCATCAATGGTTTACTTTTACTCATGCTTCCTGGAGCATCAGTACTGAATGGTGGATGTACATGCTTTTCCCATTTTTAGTCCGCCCATTTTTGAAATTATCAAGACCTGGCAGGTTGGTTGTTTTTGCTTTGTGTATCTTGGGGTATTTAGTGATTGGCTACGTACTGGTTCCATTGGTGAAAGTTCCCGATGATCGTTTCTTAAGGGTTACTCCCTTCAGTTTGAATGTAGCCTATCAATTTGGTTTTTTCCGATGCCTATTTGGTTTTGTAATAGGCATGATTGTTTATTTTGGATACAAGCGGGATTGGAGCAAACAATTGTTCTCGTCAGGTTATACTTTTTTAGTACTTATCTCAGGCCTGGCCTTATGTCTGCATTTCGCAGTACTTGACGTTTTTACCGTTCTCATTTTCCCAGGTATTCTACTATCCGCCGCTTATGGCAATCGAAAACTCGATACCATTCTGGCATCAAAACCACTTCAAAGATTGGGCGACTGGTCATTTTCACTTTATCTTATTCATCAACCTTTTTTATATCAGGGCGCAGCACTTTTAGGAAACCCAGAGAAAACCGGCATCGCAATTCCAAAGATGGGCATGCTGATTAGTTGGTTAGCCTGTTCAATATTTGTTGTATTTATCTTATTCATTTCTTATCTCTCCTATCGTTTCATAGAAGTGCCAGCGAGGAATTTCATCAATGGTAAGTGGGGCAAACAAAAAGCCCTATAGGTTTAATCAACTACAAATTGTTTTTTCGAACCGTAAATTCTGTAATTGCCGGTTCACTGGTATTTCCGGATTTGTCCAGCTTTAGTAAAGGAAATAACTCAGAATCTTTTTCCATACCCTTTACTAATATTATAACTGTGAAGGGTATTAAATAGGTCAGCCATTTTGCCATTTTCTTTTTCCCACTTGGCAACCATTTCCAATACTTCTTCAGCATCTATTATATAAGCCATACGACCATCCCCACCCCTAGTGCCATCTGACTTTTTTCTTTTCCCTCTGGTAAGGATCACATTTTTTTCTTCATATATATAATCTCTTGCGGCTTTGTATTGCTTCCCTTTGGGAAGAGACCTTTTCAGAATTCGATTTATATTTCTGTAATAGATATCGAATTTCTTCTCAGGATCATCAACATTTCCTGTATCAGTAACTGGTATTTCCCTTATTTTTACAAACTGACCTTCTGGTGTAAAAGAAAGTTGCTCCCCTTTTACTTCATCTGCTTCAGCTAAAAGGCGCATCCTTTCTGCTGCAGCTTCTTCACTTAATTGTTGTTGACTTTTTTGGGTCTCTTTTTTCTTATTTGCCATAGCTTCTATTTATACATTATAAACTGTTTGCAATAATTGCTTAGCATTGTTGTCAAGAGTTTCCGACTTAAAGGTGTTAATATCCATAAAACTTAAAGCGTGTTGCACATTTGGTTGCGCCCAATTGATTTTTCCCCACATTGAGCCTAAGCCATTTACGTCAGCATAGTATGCAAAGAAATTATAAATAATTGAAGGATGAACCTGGCATTCCCGAGCATATTTTGCCACTAAATGTGGGCTTTCGATATAGGGAGCAATATACCTGCACTTATCATCTGAAAAGAAATACTCTCTGGCAAATTCATCTGCCAATGGCTCTTGTAATAAGAATAGATCTGGTTCTCCAGTAAGATGAAAAACTTGCTTTTTAATCTCATTGAAATCATACAGAACATGATGTAATTCGTGTAACAGAGCGAACCAAATAGTTGAATAATTTTTATTCAAATCAGTAATTGCAATGCAAGGCTTATTGTGAATAATAAATGTAGCACCTCTCACTTGGGTTAAAGGGAGTGACTGTTGAAAAATGACAGTCACTCCAGCATTAAACAAAGCCTGGGCCACAGTCTTCAACCCATCTTCCAAATTCATCGTATATGGCCGTATCTTAGGAATAAGGTCAATTAGTAAAGTTCGATTATATGGAAAGGGGTTATTTATCTTTTCAAAATACGCATTCGCAGATTTTACCCAAAATTCCTTCATAAGTTGACTAGCATTCCGCTTTGTCTTACTAAATGCAGGAATGTATGAAGAATTAGAAGTGTAAGTATAAATACTTTCTATTCCTAGAAATAGTCTTATTCTATTTTCAATTTTATTAAAATCAGTTAAGGTGTCTATAAAACCTACCTTTCTCAAACTTTTTAAATCAAAATTTTCATAGATGTAATTAGCCATCCTGGCATATTCTAACTCCTTTATGCTCTCTACGTTCAATGTAGCGACAAAATTTTGGGATATATCCTCTATACTTACCCCTAAGAATTGGGTAAGTTTCAAAAGAATGAAAAAGTCAATGTCCTTTAAATCATTTTCTTGAATATTTTTAAGGATTCGATCGAAAGTACTTTTGCTAACATTAAGAATGGTACCCAATTGAAGATTCGAAAGGCCTAAACTTTCCTTCTTTTTTTCAATAAGATCAAATAGGGAAATCTTCACAGGTTGCCCTAAGAGGCTATAAATGTTTGTGGTATTAAATTCATTTCCCATTTTTGGGCCGTATATTTTCCACAATCTAGGCCAATTTTACTAAATTTCCCATTTTTGGGCAATAATTATTCTAAATATTTTAGCAAATTAACTTTTGACTTGGATTAGCTATTATTCCTATTACCATTGTATAGGGAATTGTAGCTATAGATACAGACTCGCAAAGGCCCTGGAACTCCTTCTCTCGGAGCTATTGAAGGGAGAGCCTCATGACTTCAATTTTCCCGGTCGTTAGACATTCGCAGAACTGGCCAGCATGACATACCAAAAGCTGAAGGTATCCGCTTCCACCGGGTTTCGGGGGAAGTTTACCACGTTCGGAATCCTTATTGTAATTTATATCGGAAATATGCTAAAAAGAAAAAAAGAGCAATATTCAATTTTCATTTTTTAAAACTGTTTCTATTACTTTCTGCCGAGTATTTCCTTGAATAAACCCAAATGCATTTCCATTTATATTATTAAAGTAGACTTTATTAATCGTGAAACTTTTCGAACCGTCACTGTTCTTATATTTTCCTCTTACCCAAACATATAAATAGTTATATGTTAATTCATCATTGATATGAAAGAAAAAACTTTCTCCTTGATTTTTTGATAGATTCAGATTATAATCTGGAGGGTTAGCAGGCTGAAGATTGATATACTTATATCCCTTTAAGGAATCTAATATCACAACACTGTATTTTATTTCATAACAACAACTACTAGCATCAGTGCTTTCATAGGTTATTTTATAATGATTTACATTTATTTCGCGTTTCAAAAATTCAATACCCTTTGGTGCATCAGACAATTGAAGGATCGGATCATCACCCAAAATTATTTTTGTTTTTGCAGAATCAACAACTTTTTTTATTAATTTTTTATTCGCTGAATCTAATTTAAACCCATATTTGCCAAGAGTCTCAGAAACTAAAGAAACTGTTTTCTGGTTGCTAGTGTCAAAGTTTTTTTTAATATTTAGTATTGCTACGTTATAACTTGCTCTTAAATTAGAATCTCTTTTATCCTGCTCAATTTTCTTTTGAGTTTCCTTTTTTTCGTCCGCTGCATTTTGTAATACATATTGAATTAAGGGCAAAAAAACGAGTGCTCCGGTACAATAAATAAAAATCCATCCAGGTTTCTTAATTCGCTTTATCCCGCGTTGGTTGGAGTCGATAATGACTTCCTGAGCTGCTATAAATGCTATTATTCCCGTACACAAAGCAACAAGGCTAATAATTAATGCAATCATATTCTAATCAATATAGCCAAAAAAAATTATTAACTATTCTTTTACCCTGTAAAAACACTGCATAATGAAAGCTAAGTCATTCCAGGACTTGTGTATATACCCGGCCCCCACCTTGACGGACAGTAAGTAGAAAATTGCACCGGAGGCGCCGTCCTGGTGCCCAAAAAGGCAGCACGCAGTATACAATGCTTTTCCTATACCCCTATACCTTTGCCACACGGATACCAACGCCATCCACACGGCCGACGGCCAGAGACAGAAATTTAATTCCAACATTCCGGAACTTGCGCAAATTTTCAGATTTCTATTGTCTTAGGTAGCTGGCAGCGCTACCTTTATGGAAATATACTTTTTATGATCACAAAAGGACAGGTTTATAAATTCAATTGCGCAATGATTCTGGATCGTGTACCCGGGATTGTTCCCGATATAATCCTATAAACCGTGGCGGACGTGAGCTATGAAGATAAGAAAATCGAGTTAGACCCATAGCCCTATAACACGGAATACGAAAGCGGGAATTTCCGGCGAATAGCTTATTGGTTCAAAAACGAGTTGCCGGGCATTCCCGAAGACCAGACAGTTTTACGCGATCCCGCGTAAGCATACGATCCGGAGCATCTTTGAATGGAACGTTGGAGGGCTTACATTTGCCTCAGGACAGTAAGTGAGGTAAGAAAGCTCTTTGATCGATGGGTATTAGTTGGAGGATGGCGCCGGCTTCCAATAAGGCGGCAGTAAATTGATGAGCTCGCCAGCCGGGCAATCGTGGAGTCGATTATATACATCGTGCAGGTATTCGAAGGGATCAATACCGTTCAATTTGCAGGATTCTACGAGAGAATAAAATAA